>JAENVT010000461.1 GCA_016650435.1 Ilumatobacteraceae bacterium | reverse complement strand
TTCGAGATCCACGCCGATGACCCGCAGCGAGCCATCGCGTTCTACACCGACGTCTTTGGCTGGACGGTGAACCAGTACGGAGACCAGCAGTACTGGCTGGTCTCGACTGGGCCCACCGACGAGCCGGGAATCGACGGCGCGATCCTGCCGCGCATGGGTGATCGGCCGGCGGCGGGCGCACCCGTCGTCGGAATGGTCAATACCATGCAGGTCGACGATCTCGACGCCTCGCTCACGAAGGCGTTCGCCCGCGGCGGCGTCCTTGCCCTTGACAAGATGGTGATCCCCGGCGTCGGCACCGTGGCGTATGTGCTCGACAGCGAGGCCAACGTCATCGGAATGCTGCAACCTGAGGCGTGACTTGGTGACATGCAGGCGTTGACATTGCCATCGCGTGTCAAGGCCGGCGACGCCGTTGCGTTGATTAGCCCGTCGTGGTTTGGCGCGGGAGCGTTCCCGCACCGAGTGGATCGCGGCCGCGCCTATCTCGAAACGCTCGGACTGCGCCTCAAAGTGATGCCAAATGCCTTGGCAATCGGGGACTGGACCGCGGGGACGCCGAGTCAGCGCGCCGATGATCTGCACGCCGCGTTTGCCGATCCCGAGGTCGCTGTCGTCCTGTGCGCCATCGGAGGCAATCACTCGAACGAACTCCTTGACCTACTCGACTACGACCTCGTTCGCGCCCATCCGAAGGTGTTCCAGGGTTTGTCCGACATCACTGTTCTGCATTGCGCGCTCCATCGCCACGCCGGTCTGGCCACGTTCTACGGCCCTGCCCTCGTTACGAACCTCGCCGAGTATCCGGCTGTGTTCGAACAGACCGACCGCAGCATGCGTGCCGCGTGGTTCGGCGACGGTCCGATCGAGTACGAGCCGGCAACGGAGTGGACGGATGAGTTCCTCGATTTCGGTACCAAAGCCGATCTGACCAGAGCACGTGAACGGGTACCGGGCGATGGATGGGTCTGGCTCCATCCCGGCGTTGCGGAGAGCGCGATCTTCGGTGGCTGCCTCGAGTCGCTGTGCTGGCATGTCAAAGGGTCCGCCGAGTGGCCGGACCTCGCCGGCTGCGTGTTGCTGCTCGAGTCGTCGGAGGACGCGCCGTCGCCGGCAGAGGTGTCGTCGTATTTGACCGATCTTCGCCTTCTCGGCACGTTGAATCAGATATCGGGCCTGGTGTTCTCGCGGCCGATCAATTATCGACCGGAAGACATCGCGATTCTGTGGAAGGTCATTCGTGATGCGACCGAAGGTCTCGGCATTCCCGTGCTCGCGAACTTCGATTGCGGCCACAGCGATCCGATGCTGACCGTTCCACTCGGTGTGCCGGTACGCCTCGACTCAGCGTCCGGATCGTTCGCGACGACGAGAGCGGCCACTGTCGGCTGAGAAGTGCGCACTTTGGCTGCAGACAGTGCGCGCTGAAAGTGTGCAGTTCTCGCGACCGTCGCCGTCAAGCGAAGCGCTGACCCTCGGAATCGGCGTCGGGTTCCTCCGGCAATACCAGGTCCCATCGATCCAGGCAATCCTCGCAGCGGTAGGCGACGATGTCTCCCGGCAACCAAATACCGTCCTCAGGTGGGTGTGTCAGCAGGTGGCAACGCCCTCCGCAGTCAACACAGACGATCGTCGGCTCGGGTTCCAGTGCTATGCCGCGGCACGCTATACGGTGAGGCCGTGCCAGCCGCAGCAGTCACCGACGACGCCGGCAGCGAGATGGTCGAATTGCTCGGCGAGCTGGTCGCGTTTCCGACGGAAAGTACGACGCCGAACCTCGACCTCATTCACTGGTTCGCCGATCATGCCGAATCCAACGGCGGACGCGTGACTGTGTTGGATGGCGACGTCGGTCGGGCCAATCTGCTGGCCTCGTTCGGCCCCGAGATCGCCGGTGGCGTGATGCTGTCGGGGCACACCGACGTCGTGCCGGCGGGAATCGGCTGGGCGACCGATCCGTACTCCATCACGAAGCTTGGCGACGCGCTGCACGGTCGCGGCACTGCTGACATGAAGGGCTTCATTGCCGCGATCATTCGCACCATCGCCCAATTTCGCGACGTCGAACTGCGGCGCCCGTTGCACATCGCGCTGTCGTTCGACGAAGAGATCGGCTGCGTCGGTGTGCGCCAGGCACTCGGGGTGATTGCCGGACGCTACGACATAGCACCAGAGGTCGTCGTGATCGGCGAGCCCACCATGATGCGGCCGCGCCACAGCCACATGGGCAAGCTCGCATACGAAGTGGTGTGCAAAGCCACGGCCGCACACTCCAGCCTGTCGCACAGCAAGCCGAGCGCAATCATGATCGCCGCGCGATTGTTGAACGCCCTCGACGATCTGCAGCAGCAGCATCGGCCGGTCGGTGATCCCGCGGTGACGTTCAACTGCGGCTCGATCTCGGGCGGATCAGCACTGAACGTCATCGCCGAGCGATGTACCTTCAAGTTCGAGACACGTCACACCGTCGACCACGACCCCGATGTCGTTCTGCAGCCGTTCATGCGCGTTGTCGACCGCGAGCGAGTGGCGCTCGCGAATCACGGGGGGGCGATCGACGTCACTGAGATCACCCGCTACCCGGCGCTGCGTACTGCATCTGACGACCGTTGGCTGCGCGTCATCGAGCGGATTGCCGACGCAGGCGCGGCAACGTCGATCAGCTACGGAACCGAGGGCGGGTTGTTCGCCGCGGCGCTCGACGCCTCGGTCGTGATTTGCGGGCCCGGTGACATCGCGGTTGCCCATCGACCCGACGAGTACGTGACCGTCGACCAGCTTCTTCGTTGCGAGCGGTTCCTGTGCAGTCTCGTCCAACAGATCTGTGTCGATCCCGCCGCTGAGGGCTAGACCTACGGCATGGAAATCACGGAGACGATGTCGCCTGACGAAAGCACGACCGAACGATTGCTTGCCGCCGTCGAACAACTCGGCCCGTTGTGGCGACAGCGGATGGCCGAGCACGACAAGACATCGACCTTTCCGTACGAGAACCTCGCCGAAGCCAAAGAAGCCGGGCTCAATCGGCTCACCGTGCCGTGTGAGTACGGAGGTTTCGGCTACTGGATGCCGGGCAATTTCAGCGGCCTCTATCGACTGCTCGAGCGCATGGCGTATTGGGACACGAACACCGCCCAGCTCATACAGGTTCACAACCACGCCGCGGGGATCATCAGTTTTCATTCGTCGCCAGCCCAGCGCGACCGGTACTTGCCGCAGATCGTCGACGGGGCGTTTCTTGCCTCCCTCGGTTCAGAGGCTCACCTCTACGAGAATGGTGCGGAGGCTCTGGCCTCCGAGCTCACCGCCACCGAAGGCGGCTATCGGTTGACCGCTCGTAAGGCGTTCGCCTCTGTGGCCGCAATCGCCAAGTACCTCATGGTGTGGTGCGCAGTCGAGGGTGACACCGCGTATGCATCACGCATGGTTTTCGCCGTGGTGCCAACCGATGCTCCGGGCGTGAAGTTGCTCGACGACTGGCAGATGCTTGGCATGCGGTCGACCGTCTCGTGCAGCGTGGCATTCGACAACGTCTTCGTACCCGCCGATGACGTGGTCGGCGAACCAGGCGGATGGATCAACAACGATCCGCGTACGTTCTCGTGCGGCTATGCCTCGAACCACCTCGGCGCCGCACAAGGCGCGTTCGATTTCATCGCCGGATACGTGGCGAGCCGCGACGACCTCAGTGGATCCGAGGCAGTAAAGGTTCGCCTTGGACGGATGGATGCGCAGTTGTTCGCTGCTCGCAGCGCGCTGCGTTCGACGGCTGCTCGTCTCGACCGTGGCGACGACCCTGACGAGTGCGAAGCGGATGCAATCCGCACGATGCATCTGGCCAAGAACGCCGTCCTCGACATTCCCTACCAGGGTTTCGACATCGTTGGTGCCCGTGCCGCACACGAGCGGTATCCGCTCGGCCAGATGATGCGCGATGCACGTACGTTCACGCTGCACTTCCGCGACGACCTGTACGTGCAACGTCTCGCCGACATGGCGATGGGCAAGGGCTTTTCGGCGAAGAAGGCCCGCAGCGGCTCGACGCCGTTCGACCAGTCCGCCGCTGGGGCGTGAGGTGCACGACGACACCGCTCTACTGATCGAGGTCTGCTCGATCGATTCGATCTGGGGCAAGGAGCGCGAGCTCGCAGAGTTCCTTGCCGATCAGCTCACAGCCTGGAACTGCGATGAAGTCCAGCTGGTTGAATCACGCCCGGACCGACCGTCGGTCGGTGCTCGCTTGAAGGGAACGGGCGGTGGACGATCGCTGGTACTCAACGGCCATCTTGACATCTACGAGCTCAGCGAAGACTGGACCCGCGATCCGTTCGCCGCGGCGTTGCAGGATGGCAAGGTGTACGGCGCGGGCATCGCCGACATGAAGGCCGGTACCGCAGCGGCCGCTGCAGCCGTGCGCCGTATCGCGGCAAGCGATCGCAGGTTGCGCGGCGATGTCGTCTTCCAAGGTGTGTCATGTCACTTCGAAGGTGGTGTCGGCACCCGTTCGTTGTGTGCCGCCGGATTCGTCGGTGACGCAGCCATCGATTGCGAACCGTCGAGCAACACCATCGGCATCGCCCATCGCGGTGCGGCCTATCTGAAGATCACGACCAAAGGCCGCCAGGCACACACCACCTACAAGCATCTCGGAGTCAATGCGATCGAAACGATGGAACCGATCCTCGCCGGCTTGCGCGAGCTGGAGTCGAGCCTGCCGTACGAACCTCATCCGCTGCTGCCCGGCGGACCCATCCTCAACATCGGCACGATCAGTGGTGGCACCAAGCACAATCAGGTGCCGGATCGATGCATCGTGACGCTCGATATCCGCCTGTTGCCGAGCCAGGACCCGCACGACGTCAAGCGACAGGTCGAAGACATGATCGCAGGCCTTCGCTCAAGCGTCGATTCGCGCATTGACGCAACCGTGGAGTTCAGCGAATACTGGCTCTCGGGGCCGCGGCACCCATACGAGATCTCGCCGGACGCGCCAATCGTTCAGTCGCTCGATCGTGCTGTGCGTGCCGTGACGGCGACTGAACCGGTGTACCGCGGTGTGCCATTTTGGTGCGACCTTGTGGCGTTGGATCAGTTCGGGGTGAAAGGGGTCAACTTCGGCCCCGGCGACCCGCCCTACAACTTCCCGGATGAGTACGTCTACGAGGCGCAATACCTGCAGGCCGTCGACGTGTACGAACAACTCATCCGCGAGTACTGCCAATGAGCGACATCAACATCGTTCACGCCGCGTCGTTAGCTCAGGTTCACGACAGTGGCGAGGTGAGACGCGGCCCAACGCAAGGTGATCTCGACATCGTCTCCGATGGCGCGGTGGCCATTCGGAGTGGGCAGATCGTTGCCTTGGGAACGACGGCTGAAGTGCTGGCTACACACGGCAATGACGACGTGACGACGATCGATGCACGGGGGAGATGTGTGCTGCCTGGCCTGGTCGAATGCCACAGTCATCCGCTGTTCGCAGGGGAACGCCATCACGAGTACGCCGAGCGACTGGGTGGCGCCTCACTTGCCGAGGTCGCGGCGCGCGGTGGCGGCATCTGGTCGAGCGTCCTCGCCACTCGTGGTGCGAGCGACGACGAGTTGCTGACCAGATTGTCGACGACGCTGCACAGGATCGTCGCTGGCGGGGCGACGACGCTCGAGGTCAAGTCCGGGTATGGCCTGACGGTCGACGAAGAGCTCCGCGGGCTGGAGCTACTGCAGCGGGCTCGCTCGATGACACCGATGCAGTTGGCGATCACCTTTCTCGGTGCCCACGTGGTGCCACCTGACCTCGACGGTGCTGCTGAGGAGCGCGCCGCCCGATACACCGAACTGATCGGCACCGACATGCTCGCGGCGGTGGTGGCCCAAGGCATTGCCGAGTTTCAGGACGTGACCGTCGAGCAGGGCTACTTCACGGCGGATCAGGGCTTGCAGCTGATGCGACGCAGCCACGAGGCGGGCTTGCCCGTGCGCGTCCACGCCGATGCCTGGGCATCGTCGAGTGGTTGGCGCACCGCAGTCGAAGGTGGCGCGATATCGGCCGAACATCTCACGTATACGCCCGACGACGAGATCAGCGACACTGGCCGCACCGACACCGTCGCCGTGATCTTGCCGATGGCGGAACTGGTCTACATGACCAGCAGGCGGGCCAACGCCAGGCGGTTCATCGAGACCGGGGTTCCGGTTGCGATCGCGACCGACTTCTGCTCGTCGATTCGCGCCACATCACTCCTGACCACCGTGGCCATCGCGGCGCCATGGTTTCGCATGACGCCGAGCGAGGTCATCGTCGGTGCAACGCTCAACGCCGCATACAGCCTCGGTCGACAGTCGTCGTGCGGGTCGCTCGATGTCGGTAAGCGCGGTGATCTGATCATCGTCAACTGCCCGCATCCCAACGAGGTGTGTCTCGCAGTCGGCGCGCCTCTGCTGGATCAGGTCATCATCGGTGGTCGTGTCGTTGCAGGTGAGCAGGCATGATTCGCGTCGTCTCGGGTGAGTTCGGTGGCCGCAAGCTGATTGTCCCTGATGGCCTGTCCACCCGGCCGACCACCGACAAGGTTCGCCAGGCGGTGTTCAACTCCCTCGACAGCGCTGGTCTCATCGACGGCGCGGCCATTGTCGATCTGTTTGCCGGCTCGGGCGCCCTCGGAATCGAAGCGTTGTCCCGGGGCGCCGAGTCGTGCGTGTTCGTCGAACGCGATCGCGCCGCCCTGCAGGCGCTGCGCGCCAACATCGACGCGCTGGGTTTGAAGCAACGCACGACGGTGGTCACGTCGGATGTTCCGGCTTGGGTGCCCGCACTGCGTGGTGTCGACCTGGCGTTGATCGACCCACCGTATGAATTCGACGGATGGGATCAATTGCTTGCGGTGCTGCAGGTGTCGTACGTCGTCGCCGAGGCGGCCCACGAGATCGAGCCGCCTCAGGGGTGGGAGGCGCTCAAGTCGCGTCGGTACGGTCGCACATGGGTGACTCAACTCGAACGAGTAGCGTAAGTCGCCGCATGGCCCCTCGAATGACGCTTCCATGATCACCGTCCTCTACCCGGGCAGCTTCGATCCGTTCCATCTCGGCCACCTCGATGTCATCGAGCAGTCGGTGGCATTGTTCGGTGAAGTCGTGGTCGGGGTGATGCACAATCCCACCAAGCCGAGCGGGATGT
>JAENVT010000460.1 GCA_016650435.1 Ilumatobacteraceae bacterium | reverse complement strand
TGTCGGCAAGACCAGTCTCGCCAAGGCGATGGCGGCGTCGGTGCATTGCACGTGGAAGCGCGTGCAGTTCACGCCAGACCTGTTGCCGGCCGACCTCGTCGGCGTCTCCATCTTCCAGAGATCGAGCGAATCCTTCGTGTTTCAGCGGGGTCGGCTGTTCGCCAACATCGTGCTCGCCGACGAGATCAACCGTGCTTCACCGAAAACTCAGTCGGCGCTGCTCGAGGCGATGGAAGAGCGCCAGGTCAGTGCCGATGGTGCCAGCCACATGCTGCCAGAACCGTTCATGGTCATCGCCACGCAGAACCCCGTCGAGCAAGAAGGCACCTACCGCCTGCCCGAGAGCCAACTCGACCGGTTCCTGATGCGTCTGTCGCTCGGCTATCCAGATCGCGACGCCGAGCTGGCGATCGTCCAGACTCACGGAACCAACACGGCAATAGCCGACCTGCAAGCAGTCGTCACAACCGACGAAGTCATGGCGTTGATCGACGCGGTGCGCACCGTTCACTTGGCGCTGACGCTGCAGGGCTACATGGTTGACCTCGCCGAGGCGAGCCGACGTCATCCGGCGTTGCTGCTCGGCCTGTCGCCACGAGCAACGCTGCAGTTGTCACGGGCAACACGCGCTCGGGCGGCTAGTCAGGGTCGCGAATATGCGACGCCCGACGACGTCAAGGCTGTGGCCGAGCCGGTGTTGTCGCACCGAGTCATGCTGCGGCCCGATGCGATGTCTCGGGGTGTCACCGGCATCTCGGTGATCCGCGAAATCGTCAGCTCCGTGCCCGTACCCGCCGGTCGCTAGATGATCACCCGGCACGGCTGGACAGCGATTGCCGCCGCTGCCGCGTGCTTCGGGGTCGGGAGGGTGTTCGGCCTGATCGAGTTGTACGTCGTTGGCGTCGGCATCGTCATTGCCCTGCTCGTCGCCATGATCTCGGTGCAACGTCGTCTGCCGCCGCTCAATGTCAAACGAATCGTCAGCCCGTCGCTCGTATCGGTCGGCGAGCCGGCCCGAGTCGACATCCAGCTGGCCAACGTCGGACAACAATCGTCGCCGTACCTCCAACTCTGGGAGCCGGTCGGCTACAACGGCGGCGCGCCGATGCAACTAGCCAAGCTGGCTCCCGGCCACGCTGCCAGCGCCGCCTATCGAGTACCAACTGCCCGTCGCGGGTTGATTCGCACCGGGCCGCTGCGCGCCCTGCGACGCGACGTGCTCGGCCTGACGCAACGAACCACCACGTTGGCCGGCACCGAAGAAGTGTTGATCGTTCCGCACACCGTCGGTCTGCCGTTCCCATCGGTCGGTTCATCGGGACGCCTTGGGCAACACCTGCGAATGAAGTCGTGGGGGCAGACGGGAAGCGAGTTCCACTCGTTGCGCGAATACCAACGCGGCGACGACATCCGCCGGATCAACTGGAAGGCGTCGGCTCGGGCGACGTCGTTGATCGTTCGCGAGACCGCGCTCGAGGGCATCAGGCGTTGCACCGTCGTGCTCGACACAACCGCGGCGGAGTACGCCGGTAGTTCATTCGAGCAAGCGGTAGTCGCTGCGGCCAGCGTCACCGCCAGCTCCGCCCATGCCGGTGTCAACACTCGCTTCGTCACCCATGGCGTCGACCTTCGCGGGCCGGATGTGGCAGCCAACGCCCTCCGTTGGCTGGCAACCGTCGAGCCGCTCGACGAGACGCCAGAGGCGTTGTCGATCAACAGCGGTATGTCGGAAGGCATGGGTCTGCTTGTAATCGTCACCGGCTCGGCAAAGAGCCCTGCCGCCGCACAGCTCCGGTCGGGGACCAGCCAAGACGAGACCCTGGTCGTCGTATGCGCGACTGAATACGAGGCCAGTAGCCGATTCATCGTCGATGCCACTTCCACCGAGGCGATGATCGCTTCGTGGACATTGCTGATCGTCGGCTCGAGCCAGGCGGTGCTCTCGTGACGGCAGCCACGATCGCTTCGCGGCCGGCCAAGGCTGTCGACAACGCGCAGCCCATGTACGCCCACGTGCCGGCCACCGTCGCTCTCACTCTGCTGACTGCCGTGACGGCAATCAGCTTGTGCCGTGTCTTCCCCGATTGGGCATACCTGCGGCCGATGCTCGTCGTCTGCATCGGTGTTCACGCGGTGATGTGCTTGTTCCGAGTACTGAAGGTGACGGCATGGCTCGCGCTGCCCGCTGGCCTCATCGCTCTCGCCGTGCTGATCGGGCTGATCTACTTCCGCGACTCGACCCGGTTCGGAATCCCGACCGGAGACACGATCGAGCAATTCCGCAACAACATGCGATTGGTGTGGCGACAGTTCCCGCGAGCGGTGTCACCGGTGCCCAGCGAAGGAAGCTTTGCGATCGCCGCAACGACTGCGTTGGGATTGTGCGCATGGCTCGCCGATTCGTTCGCCTTCCGGGCATTCGGTAGGGCCGAAGCCGTCGTACCGGCTGGTGTCGTCTTCGTCTTCACCTCGGCACTCGGTGTCGACCGCAACCGCGTTCTCGTCGCCGCGTTGTGGGTCGGGGCGGCGATCCTGACAGTCGCCGCGTTGCGTATGGCTCACTCCCGCGACGACTCGGCATGGATGGGCAAGCGCCGTCAATCGTTGTGGTCCGCGCTTCCTGCCGCCGTCGCCTGCGCGCTCTTCGCGACGACCGGAGCCTTAGCGGTCGCGCCGCAGCTGCCCGGTGCCGGCGGCAAGGCTCTGCTCGACACGCGCAATCGCGACGGAGATGTCTTCGAGGTGGTCAGCCCGCTCGTCGATATCCGCTCGAGGCTCGTCAATCGCGGCAACGTCGAGCTGTTCACGGTGAAGACCGATACCCCGCGGTACCTTGCCTTGGCGGCGCTCGGTCAGTTCGATGGCACACGTTGGACGACGCTTTCGGAGGACACCCGTGTTGCCGATGGAACGCTGACGCAGCCGCCGCCGAACTCCCAACTCGTGCTGCAGCAGATCACCATCAAAAAGCTCGGCGGAGATTTTGCGCCAGCGGCGCGCACCGCCACCGCCGCGACATGGCAGGGACCATCCCTGTTGTGGGCCAACGAGGCAGGCGCGCTGTACGCCGACGGCGGATTGAAGCCCGGGTACCAGTACCAGATCACCTCGGCCGACAACAGCGATTTCGACCCGGACGACCTCCGCACTGCCACGGTCGACGGCGCACCGAATCCCGTCTATTACACCCTGCCCGACAGCCTCCCCGCGGAAGTGCGTGACCTCGCCCAGCAGATCACCGCCGGGGCAACCACGCCGTACGACAAGGCGCGTGCCATCAAGGACTACTTCCGCACGAGGTTCACATATTCGCTGACGGTGCAGCGCGGTCACAGCAACGATGCGATGCTCAACTTCCTCAGCATCAAGAAAGGATATTGCGAGCAGTTCTCTGGAACGTTTGCAGCGATGGCCCGGGCCGTTGGCTTGCCGACACGAGTGATGGTCGGCTTCACGCAAGGGATCCTTCGAGCTGATGGCCTGTACCACGTCGCCGGCCGTCACGCCCACGCGTGGGACGAGGTCTGGTTCGACGGCTTCGGATGGGTGTTGTTCGACCCGACGCCCGGACGCGGCGCGCCGGGCTCGGAGCGGCACACTGGCGACCAGGCTGCGCAGGAGACCGGCAATGGCACGACGGGCGGCACCATCGACCAATCAGCGCCGACACCGACGGTCCAGCCTCCGCTTTCACAGCGCCCGAGTGCGGAGAACGGCCCGACGGGGGGCGGCTCCGTACCAGCTCCGACGGTCAAGAACGCGTCGGACGGGGGAACGTCGGGAACATTGATCGTCTTCGCAATCCTTCTGTTGATCTTGGCCTGGGTCGTGGCGATGCCTCGGGTCCTCAGCCGTTGGTCACAGCGCCATGTGCGCGATCCCGCCGACCGTGTCACGTCGGCGTGGGCCGCAACGGTTCGGTCGTTGACGATGGCCGGCGCGCCGCGGGTTGCCGGCTCGACACCGCTGGAGTATGCGAAATCGGTCGACGTCGGCAAGGCCGAGACAGTCGAGATAGCCAGGCTCGTCACCCGGGCGGTCTATTCACCTCGCGGCGTCGACAACGGTGCAGCCGATCGGAGCGAGCTACTTCGCAGTGAGGTCGACGCAGCATGCCGCGCCCGCATGAGCATGATCACCCGACTGCTCGATCATTTCGATCCGCGCTCCGCTTGGGGACGCATCACCGGCTAAACGGGTTGACCGTCAGTAGATGGTTTTGGTCTCATTCACCGCGACTGCCGGCCGAGCCGCCAAGACGGCTTCGCACGCTGTCACTGAGGTGGTTGAGCCCTGCTTCGCCGATGGCGGCCACATGACGTTCGGCGATGACCAAGGCGACGACGGCACCGATGAATGCTACGAACGACAGGTACGGGCTGACGCCCAGCAGCAGGACGGTCAGGACAAGGCACAACACCGTGGAGACTGAGCTGACGATCACGGCCCTCCTGGATCCAACTTGGCGCGGCTTGATGTCGCGACCGAAACTCGGGTCGCGCTGGAGCTGCTCTTCGATCTGGCGCAGAATGCGTTGTTCATCTTCTGACAGCGGCATGGCGAACTCCTGACCGATTGCCTTACGACATCTTTCCACGATTCCGCGCCGGAGACAACGCAGGATGCGAACGATTTAACTGTGTCGATTTAACCAGGTGCGGGCTCGTCGGGACCCCATTGTTGGGCACCGCGCTGCACAACTCGCAAGCCACGGTCACTCACGGCGCTCGCCGGACCGATTGCGGTGGTGCCAAAGCGCTTGCGGATGGCATCCACCGTCTCCTCGGCAAGCTGCCATTGGTGGTCGTCGTCGAGGTTGTTCGTCGTGGGTGCACCCAGCAGGTCATCGAGGCTCAGCTGATGCGCGCTCGAGGTGAAGTTGCTGACGCTGATAC
>JAENVT010000459.1 GCA_016650435.1 Ilumatobacteraceae bacterium | reverse complement strand
CTACCTCCGTCGCGCCAACGTCAACCAGCTCGTCATCAATCCGCTTCTGGTCACCGATCGCCTCCTCGATCTGGTCCGGTCGACACCCGGCGTCGAGAACGTTTCGATGAGCACGATGCTCAATCTCGAAACCGATGACATCGACGCGGCCAAGCAAGCCGAGTTCGGCGATACGACGCAACCTCTCGGCTCGGTGGGTGGGCGCTACATCGACGTCGATCGTCCGACGGTTATCGAAGGCCGGATGCTGTCAGCCGAGAACGAGATCTTCGTGAACCGGGGAGCAGCCGATCACTATGACCTTCATATCGGTGACGAGATTTCAGTGACGTTCGTCCCGGCTCAGCCGAACGGCCCGCCACCCAATGAACACCCAACCCCGATCGGCCACGAGCGACTGAAGGTCGTCGGCATCGGCGTGTTCGCCGATGAAGTGCTTCCTGACGATCTGTACGCGAACGTGAAGATCGTCTTCAGCCCACAGCTGACGGCGAAGTACTCCTGCGTCACGAAACAGCCCGAGCCAAACGACCCGCGCTCGATCGACGAGCTCAATCTCGTTTTTTTCCCGCCCAACTGTTCGAGCGATGCCACGCTGCTCTCCCTGCGGTTGACCAAGGGTGACGCGGGAGTTGCCGACGTGCTTGCCTCGCTCGATGCTCGTATTGCCGCGGAGAACGCACGACTGCCAGCTGCGATGCGGGAGCAGAACTTCGGATTCCAGATCATTCCAACGGTCACCTCTGCCGAGACCGAGCGAGTGCGTCGCTCGGTGGAGCCCGTCGTGCTCGCGCTACGGCTGCTCGGCCTCGCCTCTCTCGGCGCGGCGATCGTGCTGGCGGGAGCAACGGCGCATCGCACGATTCGCGGCGCTGATGCCGAGACGAAGATCTGGAGCCAGCTCGGAGTGGCACGACCTCAGCGGATGATGGCCGTAGCAGCACTGACCGCTGTCAGCGTCGTCGCCGGGCTGCTTGGAGCGCTGGCGGCTGGCTGGCTGGCCTCGGGCATCGGACCCGTGGCAAGTGTCAGCGTTCTCGATCCACAGACCTCATTTGGCATTCCGGCTGCGGTCCTCGTGGCGGTTCTCCCTGGTGCTCTCGTCGTACTACTCGCGTTGCTGACGCTGTCCGCTTGGAGAGCCACGTCGATCGCCGCCGAAAGGGCATCGCGAGACGACACGAACTGGCTCGCCGACGCAGCGGCAAAGACGGGCGATGTTCCACTCGCCCTCGGCGTTCACGCCGCAGTTCGAGGACGCAACCGCAGCGGATCTGGAATGTTGATCGGCGCGTCGATCGTCGCGATCGCGATCGGAACCGGTGGGCTTGTCTACAGCACGAATCTCCTCGGGCTGGTATCTCACCCGCCTCGCTACGGCTGGACGTACGACGTCGGGGCGACGATCAATGCCGGCTTCGACGGCGCCGACCCGGCGCAGATCGAGACGTCCCTCGCCCGTCCGGAGGTGGCGGGATGGGGCGCCGCTGCCACCGCTCTGACGGCGACCATTGACGGTGTGAAACTTCCCGCGATCGCCGACCTGCACGGGCTGGTCGACCTTGGACTACCAACCCTCCGCGGCGCTCTTCCCCGCAACGATCACGAGGTGGCACTCGGGTCCACCTCTGCAAAGCGCATCGGCGTCTCCGTGGGCGATCACGTGGCCGTCGAAACCGACTTCGGTGAACGCGATGCGACCGTGACCGGCATCGTCGTACTTCCGGCGATCGGGGCGTTTCTGTCCGACCGTGCCGGTCTTGGCACCGGCATCTTGATGTCTACGCCGTTCTTTCACGCAGTCGTCAGCGCAGCAGAAGAAGCTGCGGGCGTTCCGTCTGGACAGTTCTACGACACGATCGGCGGGTTCCTGGCTATCGATCTGCATGAGGGCATCGATGCCAGGCAGTTCATCAACACCCTTGGCGACGGTGTCCTCAGCTGGGATCGCGCAGGAAGGCAGCCGTCGGTACACGTCGGGCCGGTACGGCCCGCGCAGATCGCCGACATCGCTTCCATCCGGACGGCGCCGCCGCTGCTCGCAGCCCTGATCGCACTCACGATGATCATCGGGCTCGTCGCCAGTCTCGGCCGGGCAATCAGGACGCGCCGCCGCGAACTCGCGGTGCTACGTGCTCTCGGCTGTCGGGCTTCGCAGATCTACGCGACGTTGTGCTGGCAAGCTCTCACCGTCGTGGCTATCGGGCTCGTCGTCGGGGTTCCGCTTGGCGTGATCGCCGGTTCGGCGTTGTGGAGGAGCTTTGCGGGCGGTCTTGGCATCGTTGCTGCGCCGACGCTCCCCTCAATTGGAATCGGCGTCGTCATCGGTGCCGCCATCGTCGTGACCATCTGTGCGGCCTTGCCATCGGGTCGTCGTGCTGCGGCCGAACGTCCCGCTGCCGCGTTGCGCGAGTCGTAAGTGCTCATCCACCGGCCTGCGCTAGATCGGCAATGATCCCAGTGAAATGCGTTTTGAATCCAGCGACGACGGGAAATCCCACGCTGTGTCGCTCGACGCCGAAGTTCCCCAGGTTTTCGATCAGCCGTCTCTGTGGCGGATAGAGGCTGCCAACGCTCTCTGTCTCGCCGATGACGACATGATCGCGGTGATGAGCCCAGGGCCGGCGTTTCCGGCCGTGCTGCATTCGCTCGAAGCGGCTCTGGCGCCCCGACCCAACGTGATCATCGATCTAGGCGCCGGAACTGGCGGACTGAGCGAGTGGATGCGGATCTCGACAGGGGCGACCGTCTATGCCGTGGAGCCCGAGGCGGGCGCATGCCAGGCCGCGCGGCTCACGTTCCCTCGACTGCACGTGATCCAGGGATGCGCCGATTCGGCGTCCTTGCCGGGCGGCAGCGCGGATGCCGTCGTCATGTCTGGTGTCACATCGCTGATGACCGACATCGGGCCCGCGATCGGAGAGGTCGACCGATTGCTGACACGCTCCGGACGATTCGCAGTTGCCGATCTGTTCAGTAGCAGCACGAAGACTTGGTGCAGCGCGCCGAACATCTTTCGGAGTGTCGAAGACTTGATGTGCACGCTTCATCGGCACGGTTTCACTGCATTCAGCGTCGGCTGCGGCGACCCGGTCCCCGATTCATCGTGGGCGGCAGCTGCGCAAGCGGTCGACGATTGGATCGACTCCCATTGTGCCGACCGGCGCGGCTACAAGGAATGGAACGCCGACCGCCGACACCTTCGACATCACATCCAGTCGGGGAACCTCATTGGCGGGTGCCTCGTGGCTCAGCGCACCTCATGATCCCGACTGCCAGTTCACTCCTCCCGCAAGACCGTGGCGGCCGGCGCTCGCCGGGCGCGGCGCGTCGGGATCGCAACGCACACGTTGGCAACGAGCACAGTGGTGAGCACGATGACGACAATGGGGATGGTGGGTATGGCCGGTTCGGCAAGCACGTCGAGCTGATTGGCGAAGAGCTTCCAGGTGATCCGGCCGATCACAATCCCGAGCGGAACACCGACAACGAGCCCGGTGGCCACGATCGACGTCGCGTGGGAAGCCACCGCCGTCGAGAGCTGACGACCACTGAAGCCCAGTGCTTTGAGCAACGCTAGATCGCGACGCCGACGACGCACCTCAGCGGCCAGTGCCAACGCGAGGGAAGCGGCAGCCGACGCAGCAATGGCGGAGGCGAGCAACGACGACGCACCGCTGATGTCGCCAGCGTTGACGATCTCGGCTGACCGTTGTGTCGGTGTAACTGCGACTTCGTTGTAGTCGGAGATCTCGTTGGCTTCGGTCCTGAGCCGCTCGATGGCTGATTCCTCGTTCGTGCCATGACGGAAGCGCACGAACAGGACGTTTGGGCCGTAGTCGGCAGCGGGTGTCTGCGCCGCGCCCGTGCCGTCGCCCGCCGTCAGCAGATTGCGGTCGAAGCCGGGCACTTGCTGGATGATCACGAGGCCGCCGATGCCCAGTGACGTGTGATCACCGTGGACCACACCGATCGTCGGAAATGTCGCCGAACCCACCACGCGGAGTTGACCGGTCGACGCATTG
>JAENVT010000458.1 GCA_016650435.1 Ilumatobacteraceae bacterium | reverse complement strand
GCTGGCCGTGTTGACCGCGCGCATTCGCCGTCATCTCGACCGGACCGCGACGGTCACCGCGATCGGCGCACTTCGAATCGAACACCGGGCGAGGCGTGTCACGTTGCATGACGAAGTGGTGAGCCTGACTGCCCGTGAGTTCGATCTACTTGCCGCACTGGCCGCGTGTACCGGACAAACGGTTGGCAAGAACGAGCTGATGACCGCGGTGTGGGATCCGCACTGGTCGAGATCGACGCATACGCTCGCTGTTCACATCAGTGCATTGCGAGCCAAGTTGCCGAGCCGTCTCGGGTCACCGACGATCACATCGATACCTGGCAGTGGCTATCGGCTCGACGCCGTGCCTTCGAATCGATAGCCGATCCCGCGCACGGTCGTGATGTAGCGCGACGACGCCGCGTCGTCACCGAGCTTGCGGCGCAACCAAGCCATGTGCACGTCGAGCGTCTTGCTGCTACCAGTGAAGTCGGTACCCCACACCTTGTCCATCAGTTGCTCGCGTCTGACGACGGTTCCGGCACCGCGGATCAGCTCTGCCAGGAGATCGAACTCCTTGGTCGACAAGCCGAGTTCGCGATCGGCCTGCCAGGCGCGGCGCGCGGCCACGTCGACGGCGACGTCTTCGGACTCGAGGCGCGTCGCCGTCGTGGCGCGCAGACGAGCCCTAATGCGAGCCAACAGCTCGCTGAGCCTGAACGGCTTGGTCATGTAATCGTCCGCGCCCGCATCGAAACCTTCGACGATGTCCATTTCTTCGTGACGCGCCGTCAGCACGACGATCGGCAAGTTGCCGTGTGCCGCGCGGAGGTGTCGGCAGACATCGATGCCGTCAATGTCGGGCAGGCCGAGGTCGAGCACCACGAGCTCAAGATGGCTGTCGAACGCGGCAACCTCTGCATCCCCGCCGGTCGTCACCCAATGCGTCGTATGGCCTGCCCGCTCCAAGGCGCGCATCAGCGGCTGGGCGATCGCCGCATCATCTTCAACCAAGAGCAGCGATGCCATCCGCTCACCCTTCCTGCGCTGGACGCGCGAATCTAGGCCGATGGTCACCAGGTTGCGTAGTCGCATGATTCGATCCGGCTTGGTGTTGGTCGTGGCGATCCTCGCGGTTGCCGGCCTGACGACGGGCATCCTGTTCGCCAAGGAGGTCCGCGCCAATGCCCGACTCCGCCTGACGGCACAAACCGAGACGATGATCATCTCCCTCTCGGATCGGTTGATCGAGCAGGGCCAACTCACCACGGCGGACGTCGAGCGATTGGCCCCGGCAGGAACGGAAGTCGTGCTGCGAGATTCGACCGGGGCGGTCGTGGCCCGCACCGGGCCTGTGCTCGCTTCCGCGGTGATGTCGATCGAAGTGCAGGGTCCCGGCAATCTGTCGGCAAGTGTGTCGGCCGACCGTGCTCCCGTCGATCGCCGCGTGCGCCAAGCGTGGAACACGATCGTTGCGGTCGCCTTGGCCATTGCCGCGCTCGCCGCACTTGGGGCGTTGTTCGAAGCCCGCCAGCTGAGCCGACCACTCGATCGCCTTGCTCGCGCTGCGGTGCAACTCGGCGCCGGCGACGCCGGAGTCGTCGCCCCTCGCAGCGGCCTCGTCGAGGTCGACGCGATTGCCGAGGCACTCGAAGAAAGTGGCAAGCGAGTCGCCGCGCTGGTTTCCGCAGAGCGCCAGTTCAGCGCCAACGCAAGCCATCAGTTGCGTTCGCCGCTGACTGCCATCGCGATCAGTCTCGAGCTGATTGCCGAGAGCACCGATCCGGTTGCCCGGCGCGAGTCGACGGAGGCTCTTACTCAGGTCGCTGGGCTCGACGATCGCATCAACGAGCTGCTCCAACTGGCCCGAACCGGACGCGTCGCGGCGCGCGCCCGAGTGGATGTTGTCGCCCTCATCGGCCGCCATACCCAAGCCGTCACTGCCCAGTTCCAACGCGCCGGGCGCCAGCTTTCGCTTGTTGCGCCAGAAGCCGTGGAGGCTGACGTGACGCCCAGCGCATTGACCCAGAGTGTCGAGATCCTCCTCGACAACGCTCTGCTGCACGGCAGCGGAGACGTCGAAGTGAGCATCTCGGTCAATGACGCCGGGGAGGTTGAGATTGCCATCTGCGACGCCGGTCGAATCGTCGACTTGGCCGGCCCGAACGACGGTGACGCCAGCCCTGATCATCGCAGCCACGGTCTCGGACTCCTGCTGGCCAGAAACCTGCTTCGGCCCGATGGCGGGCGCGTCGAGCTGGTGTCCGCGGCACCGACGACGTTCGTCATCACGTTGCCCGAACAGCAACCCGGCCGCCCGAGTGCGCAGTCAGGCTCGAACCTCCTGGCGCATGAAGACCGTGTAGGCGATGGCGAACAGCACAACGACTCCGCCCACGAGAGCGGCCACCTGCCACCAGGCCAGCACGAGACTCTCGGAAAGCGAAAGCGTGCTCGGCAAGGCCTGCGACGTGGTGTCGTCCTGGATGACGAGTCCCGTTGATTGACGAGACGGGTTCAGCAATACATCAGTGGCCTCTTGATAGAGCTCGGATGGCGAGAAGCGCCGGACGTTGAGTTCAAGTCGGGCGTTGGCCAGCACCACCTCCGGCGTCGCATCGGCGGCCGGCACGGGATGCACCGTGTCGGCGACCAGCCCGGCGATCAGACTGCCGAAGAGCGTGAACACCAACCAGATGGCGATGCCCGCCAGCGCGGCGGTTGCCGCCCGACGAGTCACGACCGACAGCATGGTGGCCAGCGCCAACCACAGGGCGATGTACACGACGGCGACAACGAAGAACGCCAGCATCCTCACCACTTCGCCGACGGTTGGCCCGATGCCGAGGCGGAGCATGCCGTAACCCACCACGACGAGCATCACCGACGCCAATGCCAGGGCGATCGCACCGAGTCCAGCGACGAACTTGCCGTTGATCACCTCGTCGCGATGGATCGGCTGAGCCACAAGGCGCGGCAAGGTGCGTTGCGAGCGTTCGCCGTTGAGCGCGTCGAAACCGAAGGCGATGCCGAGCAGTGGTCCGAGGATCGCGATGAACTCGTGGAAGGCCGGTACGCGGTCGGGAGCCAAGGTGAAGATGTAGAGGAAGATCGAGGGCACGTCGGTCGCCTGGCTGGCGGCGTCGCGGATCGGGCCGCTGGCCGAGTGCACCGACGCCAATCCGGCGAGCGCAACGAGCACCACCAAGATGACGAAGCGAACCGAATGGATGTGGTCGTTGAACTCCTTGCGGGCGACGATCCGCCACCCGCCGGTCAGTCGACGAGATGCAGTG
>JAENVT010000457.1 GCA_016650435.1 Ilumatobacteraceae bacterium | reverse complement strand
TACAACCGATGCCGTTCGTGAGCGTTCAATACGGCTCGCAGCGAGGCGGTGATGATGTTCGGATCGACGCCAACGCCCCACAGCACGTTGCCTTCCGGCTCCGACGTTTCGACGTAGGCGACGGCATTGGCCTCGGACCCCTGCCCGATTGCGTGCTCGGCATAGTCGAGCACGTTCAGTTCGGCGCCGATGCCACCGACCAGCGCGTGAACGAACGCGTCGATGGGACCATTGCCCTCGCCGACGATGGTCACCGGGGAGCTATCGACCACGAGTTGGGCGGTGATCGACGTGCGTCCGGTAGCCGAATCGCTGTGGAGCTCGTGGCTGTTCAGCCGGAATCGTGGTTCCTCCGGAAGGTAGTTCCGTTGGAACGCTTCCCACATCACGACGGGACTGATCTCTGTGCCGGAGTCCTCGGTGATGTGTTGGATGGTCTTGGAGAATTCGATCTGGAGACGCCTCGGCAATTCGAAGCCGTGCCCCTCCTTCATCATGTAGGCGACCCCACCCTTGCCGGATTGCGAGTTGACGCGGATGACGGCTTCGTACGAGCGGCCGACGTGCTTCGGATCGATGGGCAGATAAGGAACGCCCCACTGGTCATAGTCCTTGGGCAACGCCTCGAAGCCCTTTTTGATGGCGTCCTGGTGGCTGCCGCTGAACGAGGTGTAGACCAGATCGCCGGCGTACGGATGCCGTGGCGGCACCGGCAGGCGATTGCAGTACTCGGCGACTCGTCGCAACGCGTCGATGTCGGTGATGTCGAGTTCGGGATCGACGCCGTTGCTGAACAGGTTCATCGCCAAATTGACAATGTCGACGTTGCCCGTACGCTCGCCGTTGCCGAACAGTGTTCCCTCGACGCGATCAGCGCCGGCCATCACACCGAACTCCGCGGCAGCAACGCCACAACCGCGATCGTTGTGCGGGTGCAGGCTGACGACCACTGAGTGGCGATCGCGAATCGTGCGACCGAACCATTCGATCACGTCGCCGTACACGTTGGGGGTGTAGCACTCGACTGTGGCGGGCAGGTTCAGAATGATCGGCTTGTCGGGCGTGGGCTCGACCACAGCCATCACCGCTTCGCAGATACGTATGGCGAACTCGGGCTCGGTCAGCGTGAAGCTCTCCGGCGAGTACTCGTATCGGATCGCGGTGTGGCCCATCGTCTGCTCGAGCTTGCGGCACAGCTTCGCTGCATTGACCGCAATGTCGACGATGCCATCCATGTCGAGCCCGAACACCACTTCGCGCTGCAACGGATTGGTGGAGTTGTAGAAGTGGACGATCGCTCGCGGCGCACCTTGCAGGCACTCGTATGTTCGCTCGATCAACTCGGGGCGGCACTGCACCAGCACTTGGATCTCGACGTCGTCGGGAATCAGATCCTCTTCGATCAACTGACGGACGAAGTCGAAGTCGGGTTGGCTCGCCGACGGGAAACCGACCTCGATCTCCTTGAAACCCATTTTGACCAGGGCATCGAACATATGCCGCTTACGCTGCGGGTCCATCGGGTCGATCAAGGCCTGATTACCGTCGCGCAGGTCGACGCTGCACCACAGCGGCGCTTTGTCGATGACGACGTTGGGCCACGTGCGGTCGCGGAGAACAATCGGAACGTACGGCTTGTACTTGCTGAACTGCATTTTCTTCGGGCGTATCGGTTGTGGTGGCATGGCTGGCTTTCTGGAAGAGACTGATGCGGATGGACGAGAGCTGGGAGATCGCCGGGCAAAAAGGCCGGGAAAAATGAAGAACCCCCCGGCCTACGGCGGGGGGTACGGGCAAGCGCGAAGAACGCGGCGCTTGCCCTACATAAGCAGAAGGAGGTTGCGAGCGGCCGACATCGCAATCAGTCTGCCCTCGATGACCCGCTTTGTCAACGCGTTACGACACAAGGAAGTTGCTGAACTGCCAGCGATCGGACAGATCGAGACCGTCGGCGTCGTCAGCGAAGCCGGCGAACAAGTCGTTGCGCGTCGTCAACGGATCCCAGTCGGAGGCCGCCGAGTGCATCGTTCCCAAGTAGGGCGTGGCGACTCGCAGCACATCGCGCCAAGGCAGGTCGTCGGGCACGCAGACGCCTTCGTTCGGATGTTCGATCATCCAGGTGACAGTGGCGATGATCGACCCGGCAACTTGCAATGTCGTGGCACTTTGTCGAGGCACGATCGCCCGAGCCTCGTCGATCGAGAGCAGCGAACCCGTCCACCACGAAACGTACGGATGGCCCATCAGCAACACGCCCAAGTCATCGCGGCCACTGGTGATCTCGTCGTTGAGGATGCGTTGGCGTGACTGCATCTTCCAATTGCGCATACGCAGTTCGAGCACACTGGCGATTGCTGCATCGGTTGGGCAGTAGGCGTAGTGAACCGTCGGCCGATACAAGGGATTGCCGTCGTCGCCCCATACGGTCAGGTGGTCGCTGATCGTCAGCGCCTCGCCGTGGCGCACCACCATGCCACGGATCTCGCCCGACGGCACCCACGAGCGCACCCACGTCTCCATGCCTGGTCGGCCGATGCAGATCTGGTTGCACGGGCCGTAGCCGTGATGAACGTATCCGTTGGGCGGCAGCCGCTTCTCGTGCGTGCCCCAACCGAGTTCGGCGGGCGCGATGCCTTCCTCGAAGAAACCATCTACGGACCATGTGTTGACGAACTCGTCGACCTCTTTCGGCACGTCGGTGATCTGGGTGTCGCGCTCGGAAATGTGGACCACCTTCGTACCGGTCAGCATCGCCAGCGTCGCGTAGTTCTCGTCAGCCAGCGCCTGCTCGAGTTGCGATGCGCTCGTGGCCAGCCCGTCGCGCAACATCTGCCCGGCGATCTCAGTGAGGGCCTGCTTGGTGAAGTGACTGACCAGACCGGGGTTTGCGCCGTGCTCGAGCACTGCGGTGGCTCCCTTGTTGTCACCCCATCTGGCGATCATCCGCCTGAGATCCATGTGCCGCACGTACAGCGTGCGGTCGAGTGGATGCGTCGATGCCAGATCGTCGTATGGATCCCAGACCTCGACGCTTGTGTTCAAGTAGCGCACGCCGTGGTCGCGGCACCATTGCAAGATCGTCGGATTATCGATGTTCCACGCCAGATCGAGCAGCACATCGCCGTCGGCGACCCGTGCCGAGAGAAAGGCGTCGATGTTCTCGGGCGTCACCCGACCCTGCTCGAAGGTCACGCCGAGCGCGATCGAGTCGGCGATACGAGAGCGGTTGTCGAGCATGTCGACGATCGTGATCCGCAGCGGATCGATCCCGAGATCACGGATCAGCAACGGCAACGTGCACTGGGCGACCGAACCACAGCCCAGCACCAAAACGCGCTCGGGGCGCATGGTTATTCGGCGTACTCCGGGGCCATCGCGGCTAGCTCGTACTCGAGTGTTGCTGTTTCAACAATCACCAGCAGTGACTGCCAGTCGTATGCAATTCCCTTGCGGCCGGACGTCGTTGTCCCGTCGAATACTTCCATGGCGTGCGCCTCCTCGAAGACGTGCTGAGCGGTGAGATCGTGTCCTTTCTGGCCGGGCTGTCCGGCGCAGGCTGACGGACGCTAACGGCGTCGAACGCGGACAACTACTATTTGATCGATCAGGCGGTTTTCCTGTCACGGTCGTCAGCGCGACTGACTGGTGGTGCAGCCCGGCTCGATGGTTCCGTCAGCGGCTAATTGATCTGTTTGGTCTGGCCGTCCCAATAGGGCTTGCGCAGCTTGAACTTCTGCAGCTTGCCGGTCGCCGTCCGCGCCAGGGCATCGCGGAACTCGACGGCCTTCGGACACTTGTAGCCGGCCAACTTCGTCTTGGTGTAGGCGATCAGGTCCGGCTCCGTCAGTGTCGAGCCTTCGGTCGTCACGACGAGGGCCATCACCATCTCACCCCACTTAGCGTCGGGTACACCGATCACTGCGACCTCGGCGACGTCGGGATGGCTGAAGATCGCGTCCTCGACCTCGATCGAGCTGACGTTCTCGCCGCCGGAGATGATCACGTCCTTCTTGCGGTCGCTGATGGTGAGGTAGTTCTCGTCGTCGAGATGGCCGCCGTCGCCCGTGCGGAACCACGGCTGTCCGAGTTCGTCACCCTCGGCGGTACGAATCGCGTCGGCGGTTGCATCGGGCTGATTCCAGTACCCGGCCATGACGTGATTGCCGCGGGCGAGAACCTCGCCGTCGGGCGAGATGCGTAACTCCACACCAAGTGCTGGCGCTCCGGCTCGGCTGAGCTTGCCGGCCCGGTCGCCCGGCGACAGGTCGTCGAACTCGGCGCGCCGGCGGTTCATGGTCAGCAGTGGCGTCGTTTCGGTGAGCCCGTAGATCTGGATGAACTCCCAGCCGAGCTCGGTCTCGATCCGTTCGATGGTGCGAGTTGGTGGTGGTGCTCCGGCGATGACCATTCTCACGGTTCCATTGCCGGGGATCGGTCCGTTCCACGTCGCCGCCGCGTCGAGAATTGCGTTGGCGACGGCCGGGGCGCCGCAGATCACGGTGACGCCGTGCTGATCGATTCGGCGCAGGATTTCGGCGCCGTCGACCTTGCGGATGATCACATGTTTGCCGCCCATTCCGGTGACCGCGTAGAGCATGCCCCAACCGTTGCAATGGAACTGCGGGAGGGTGTGTAGATAGACGTCGCGATCGTTGATGCCGAGCTGCCAACCGAACGTCGTGGCGTTCAACCAGATGTTGCGATGCGTCAGCTGCACGCCTTTCGGCCGGGCGGTTGTGCCGCTGGTGTAGTTGATCGTTGCGGTGGCGTCCTCGTCGTACGTCCATGGCTGAGGCTCGGCATGCTCGGTTGGCGCGTCGTGTTGAGCCCCGATCACGAAACGGTGCTCGCACGTCACGCTGGCCAGCGCGTCGTCGAGCTCAGGATCGACCATCAGGATTCGAGCGCCGGAGTGTTCGACGATGTACTTCACTTCTTCGGCGACGAGGCGGAAGTTGATCGGCACGAGCACGCGTCCGCTGCCGCTGACACCGAACAGCGCGGTCAGCAGGCGTGCTGAGTTGTGGCTAACGATGGCGACGCGGTCGCCGACGCCAATCCCCATCGTGTCGAGCGCCGCGGCTTGAGCCCGGGCACGTTTCGCCATCTCGGCGTACGTGATCGTTCCCCACGACTCGGCCGGCTGTGCCGGCTCGTCGACGATTGCCTCGCGGTTCGGGTAGACCAGCTCGGCGCGGCGGAGGAAGTCGTTGACCGTGAGTGCGACCTTCATGGTTGAGAATTGTTGCCGATCGCCGCCCCCGCTCGACCATCGTGCGATGAGAGATGAGCCCCCGGGGACGGCTCATCTCTCATCGCGCAACCTCGGGCTGCGCGGCGGTACCCTCCATGCTCGACATGTCTGAATACTCCCGCCCACCTGGGGCCCCGCGGCGTCGGCGCCGCAAACCAACTCCAAGTCCAGCCCGCACTCCGGTCGAATCAGCAACCATCACGATCGATCCCGACGCCTACATCCCTACGGCGTTTGTCGACATCGGTGTGCCGACCGAGGTCGATATGGGTCTCGCCGCGGCAGGCTTCACCGTTCCGTTCGCCATCCAGACGAAGGCGATTCCCGTGGCCCTCACGGGTCGCGACGTATGCGGCAGAGCCAAGACCGGGTCCGGCAAGACGCTGGCGTTCGGTGTGCCGATGCTCGCCCGCCTCTCTGGCGAAGCCGACACCCGCCGTCCGCTTGCGATGGTGCTCGTGCCGACTCGAGAGCTCGCACTGCAGGTTGCCGAGGTCTTGGCCCCCGTCGCCGCCGGATGCAATCGCACCGTGCTGGCCGTCTACGGCGGGGCCTCGCGTCATCAGCAGATCGAAGTGCTGCATCGCGGTGTTGATGTGATCGTTGCCACCCCGCTTCGCTTGATCGATCTGTTGAAAGAGAACGAACTCGACCTCGACAAGGTCGAGATCGTCGTGCTCGACGAAGCCGATCGCATGGCCGACGATGGCTTCACGCCGCAGGTCGAATGGATCCTGCGCAAGGTCACCGGCAAGCACCAGACGATGCTGTTCTCGGCGACTCTCGACGGCGACGTCGGCCATCTGGTGCGTCGTTACATGACCGACCCGATCGAAGTGTCGATCGACTCGGCCACCGACACCGTCGGAACCATGCACCACCTCTTCCTCGCCGTGCACCACATGGACAAGGACAAGGTCGTGCAGGCGATCGCTTCGGGCGTCGCCAAGACCCTGGTGTTCTGTCAGACCAAGCGCGGCTGCGATCGCGTCGAGCGCGCGCTTCTGGATCTCGGCGTGCAGGCAATGGCAATTCATGGCGATCTCCCCCAAGTCAGCCGGGAGAAGGCGATGCGTCGGTTTGCCGAGGGCGAACTGAGCGTGCTGGTGGCAACCGATGTCGCGGCCCGCGGCATCGACATCGACGACATCGGCGCGGTGATCCACTACGAACCGGCACCCGACGGTAAGGACTACTTGCACCGCAGTGGTCGCACCGCCCGTGCCGGCCGCGACGGTTGGGCCGTCACGATGGCCGAGTACAACCAACACACCCAGGTACGCATCCTCCAGCGGGCGTTGCGGCTCGACGTGGCACCACCGATCGAGGTGTTCTCCAACAACCCGAAGCTTCGCAACCTGGTCGAGTTCGAAATCTCCTAGGCGGAGAGCGAGGTCAGTGCAGCCAGGCGGGGCGGTGTTGCTCGAAAGCGGTGATGTCGTCGACGTGCGTCAGCGTGATACCCACGTCGTCGAGCCCGTTCAGGAATCGATGCTGTGTTTGCGGATCCATCGGGAACGTGTGCGTGATTCCCGCGGCCGGTACCTCGACATTGAGTCGTTCGACGTCGACGGTGATCTCTGTCGCCGGATCAGCCTCGATCGCGATCCAGATCGCTTCGACCGTGGCCTCTGGCACGACGACGGGAACGAGTCCGTTCTTGGAGCAGTTGTTGCGGAAGATGTCGCTGAAGCTCGGCGCAATGACCGCATCGAAGCCACCCTGCTGGATGGCCCACACCGCGTGCTCGCGTGACGAGCCAACGCCGAAGCTGGGCCCGGCAACCAGGATCGACGCGCCGACATACCGCTCGTCGTTGAGCACGAAGTTGCGATCGTCGCGCCAGGTCGAGAACAAACCCTTCTCGAAGCCGGTTCGCTCCACCCGCTTCAACCACTCGGCGGGAATGATCTGGTCGGTGTCGACATCGCTGCGCTTCAAAGGCACGCCGCGGCCCGACACAACATGCACGGCTTTCATTGGAGGTCCTCCGGTGTCGCGAAGTGGCCGGCGACCGCTGTTGCCGCGGCCACCAACGGTGACACCAGGTGTGTGCGACCACCGCGACCTTGGCGTCCTTCGAAGTTGCGGTTGCTTGTG
>JAENVT010000456.1 GCA_016650435.1 Ilumatobacteraceae bacterium | reverse complement strand
AGGTCGTCGAGGATTCGCGGATAGACGACTCCGCCGTACATGTTCTTGCTGCCGGGGAATGGGCCGCGCTCCAGAAGCAACGTCCGCAGCCCGCCTCGGGCGGCCTCGATCGCCGCGCACGATCCCGCGGGCCCGGCGCCGACAACGATGACATCGAAATCTTGCTCAGCCATCCGGCATCCCGATCCGCGCGAGCAACTCGTCGAGCACGGCGTTGGCATCGGCAACCACTGCCAGATCGGCCAGCTGCATCATCGGGCAGTGCGGATCGGTGTTGATGCTGATGATGTGCTCTGGCCGTCCGAGCCCAGTGGTGTGTTGGACAGCGCCGCTGATGCCGAACGCGATGTAGAGCTTCGGGCTGACGATCACGCCGGTGGTGCCGATCTGACGCTCGTGGCCGGCCCAGCCTCGATCGGTGATGACGCGAGTTGCACCGACACTTGCTTGAATCCTCGCGCCGAGCTCCGCTAGTTGGGCAAAGCGACGCGCATCGTCGAGACCGGCGCCGCCGGAGACAATTCGCTCCGCCTCGGACAGGTCGATTGTCGCCGCGTCCGGTGGCAGCAGCTGTTCGATAGTCGCGTCGTTGTGCGCTGTCAACTGAACCGAGATGTTGCGAACAACCGGTGCTGTGCCGACGTGATCGACGCCGCGCACGCCGGGCTGCAATGTCGCCACGAAAGCAGCCGGAGGATCCAACGAATGCAGCTCATTGCCGTGGCGACGGATCAGATCGATTCTCGCCGGCGAGATGCTCATCGCCATGGCATGCAGCGGCCGTTGCAATTGTGCGGCCAGTCGCGGAGCGAGGTCGCGCCCGTCGGGCGACGCCGGCAGGACGACGATCGGCTCGTCGCCAAGCTGCTCTGACAGCGCCTCGGCCCATGTTGCCGGTTTGAAGTCGCCGGTCTCCATCGTGGTGATCTCGCGAGCGACGTGCTGCAGGTCTGCAGTCGCCGCCGTCGTACCTGACCCGATCAGAAACGCCCTGCCGCCGCATTCCGACACGGTCTCGTCGGCACCGACGGGCAATTGTCCGTCGCGTACAACGATCACTGCAAGCATCCACGTCAGGCTAAACGGCCCGGCTATGTGGTGAGCAGCTTCTCCACGTGTGTCGAGGTGACCGCCTTGCCGTGTTGGGAGCCGTTGCGGACCCGGAAGCCGAAGTTCTCGTACAGGCTGACCATTTGGGGCCCGGTTTCTAGCAACAGACGACTCAGTCCGTTGGCCCTGGCGAGCGCTTCGAGCTCCGCCACGATGGCCGCGCCAACGCGCACGCCTCGTGCCGTTTGGGCCACATGAATGCGCGCGACCTCCGCTGTTGTGTCGTCGAGCCGGTGATACGCGCCAAATCCAGCTGCCACGTCGTCGAGCTCGACGACGACGAGGCCATCGTTGTCGGCTGTCGACACGTCGCCGTCATCCTGCAGCTGCCGGATCACGTCCGCGGCCCGAGCGTCATCGGACCCAACTCGCTCGATCACCAACGCCGGCTGGTTTTGACCCATCCCGAAGGCGTACGGCGACGGACCGAAGACGTCGATGAACTCGAGCCGGCGTTTGGCGTCGTCTGTTGTGGGTAGCGATCCGGCGGGCGTCCACCACAATGCCGTGCGTGTAGAACCAGGGACGAACCACTCAGCGCGCCTGCGGAAGAAATCGCGATGAATCCCGCGGTACGCGAACGCCTTCAGCGCTTCGAGCGACTCCCACACCGTCAAGTTCACGATCATCAGGGGATCGTCGAAGACCCTGATGTCGGTGGCGTCGCCGCTGTCGGATTGCAGACGCCACACATACCCCGGCGATTGCTCGCCTGCCTCGTTCACGATCGGCAGCGCGTTGACGAAATCGGCAGTGTGCGGGTCGTCGAGTGGATGTTGCAAGGTGGCGATGTTCAACTGGACGAGGTGTCGATTCATCACGGTCAACCTGCCGCCGCTGCGGCAGCGGCTTCGCGCCGCTTCTTACGGAAGTGTCGAGCGACCTCGATGAGCACATTCGTGCCGATCGCCAGGCTGAACGCCGTCACGAACGCCTTGGTGTGATTGTTCTCGAATGCCTCGCCACCGATGCGCCCGAGCAGCGCCGAATACGTCGCCCAGATGATGGTTGCCAGCGCGACCCACCGCATGAACCACCAACGGCTCTGCCGCGTGATTCCGCACGACAACGTCAATGCCGTTCGCCCGCCGGGGATGAATCGTGCGGTGATCAGCAGCAGTCCGCCGCGTTCGAGGATCTGCAACTGCGCCCAGGCCAGTTTTCGAGCGAACTTCGGCTTGCGCTCAGCACGACGCCGAAACCAATCACTGGCCCTCAGCCCGATCATGTAGGCGCAGTTGTCTCCGATAAAGGCTCCGATCGCGCCGGCGGCGATCACAGCGAGGAGGTTCTGGGTTCCCAACCCTGCGGCGACACCGCCGATGATGACGCAGGTCTCGCTGGGAACTACCGGAATCACCGAATCGAGGAGTGCGATCACCAGGATCACCACCAAGAACCACTTGTGGCCGGAGGTCCGGTCGAGCCAATCGGTGAGGTCGGTGATGATTCCGGCAACCATGGTTTGCGCAGACTAGCCAGCGGTGAGGCTGCTTCGAATGGCCATCGCCCGGTGCTGGGCTTCTTCGGGTGTTGCCGCCGTGACCGTGATGTGGCCCATCTTGCGGCCCGGTCGCGGTGTCGTCTTGCCGTACAGATGAAGCGAAGCCGCGGGGTCGGCCAACGCGGCGGACCAATCAGGCTCGAGGTCGGTCCACAGATCACCGAGCAGGTTCACCATCGCCACCGCCGGGACGGTCATCGATGGGTCTCCGAGGCCGACACCACACACGGCTCGCACCTGTTGTTCGAACTGGCTGGTGCGCGCCGCATCGAGGGTCCAGTGCCCGCTGTTGTGCGGGCGTGGTGCCAATTCGTTGACGAGCAATTGTCCATCGACGATGAACATCTCCACAGCAAGCACGCCGACGTAGTCGAGCGCGGTGGCGATCGCGTCGGCCAGTTTGGTTGCTCCGTTCGCCGCGTATGGAACGACGGTGCAGTCCAAGATTCCGTTGACGTGGGTGTTGTGTGCCACGGGATACGTCGCGGTGTCGCCGTGTGCGTTGCGGGCCAACACCACGGAAAGTTCACCGTCGAGCCGCTGCCGCTGCTCCAACACACATGGCTGACGGTTCAGCTGTAGCCACGTGTCGCGTAGATCGCCGGGAGAGGCAACGGCAATCTGTCCCTTGCCGTCGTATCCCAGGCGCGCTGTCTTCAAGATGGCCGGGTAGTCAAACTCACGGGCGATGTCGACATGGTCATCGGTTTCGATCACCACGTATGGCGCAATGGGCACACCAGCGGAGCGCAAGAACGCCTTCTCGGCGCGGCGGTCCTGGGCGATGGCGACGGAACTCGCCGAGGGCCGAACCGCCGTGTGCACGCTGAGCAACTCCATGGCCGCCGCGGGAGGATTCTCGAACTCAGTGGTCACCACCGCACAGACCGCGGCTACGTGTTTCAACGCGCCCTCGTCGTCGAACGCGGCGACGATGTGTTCGTCGGCCACCTTCCCCGCCGGAGCGTGCGGATCGGGTTCGAGGACCACCGTGCCGTAGCCCATCGTCCGCGCCGCCATCACGAAGTACCGGCCGAGTTGGCCACCACCGAGGATGCCGAGCGTTGCAGGCGGTGTGATCATTGCGCCGTGGTCATTGTGCCGAGATCATTGTGCCGAGATCATTGTGCCGAGATCATTGTGGCGGAAGGACTGCCGCGGCGGCGTCGTCGTGACGTTGGCTGCGGTACGCGTCGAGTGCACTTGTCAGCTCGGGATCGGCTCCAGCCAGCAGCGCCACGGCGAACAGCGCGGCGTTCGTCGCGCCTGCTTCGCCGATCGCAAACGTCGCGACAGGTACGCCCGCGGGCATCTGCACGATCGAGTAGAGCGAGTCCTGCCCGCCGAGATGTCGAGACACCACCGGAACGCCGAGCACCGGAACCGTTGTCTTCGCGGCGAGCATTCCCGGCAGGTGGGCAGCGCCGCCCGCGCCGGCAATGATTGCCCGCAGGCCACGCTCCCTGGCTGATTCGGCGAAGCTGAACATCTCGTCCGGCATGCGATGTGCCGACAACACCCGCACATCGTGGGCAAGGCCGAAGTGCTGCAGCACGTCGACGGCTTTGCTCATCGTCGACCAGTCGCTGGACGACCCCATCACCACTGCGACCAGCGCGTGCTCGTTCACCGGCTCAGTATGTCATCGGAGTGTTCGTGGCTACCCCGTGCGCGCGTCAAACACTCGACTGGCGAGGGCCGAGCCGGCCCGTTCGCCCTCGATCACGGCAGCGTGCGCACGACGCGGGGCGACGCAGTCGCCGACGCGTTCAACGCTTGCACCCGCAGCTCTTAGATCGTTGTAGAGCCACTCGACGGGGCTGCCGGGTACGGCCAGCACCACCCAATCCGGTGAACGAGTGACGTTGGTGCCCGTGGGGTGGTGTAACAGGTTGAGCACACGACGCGGCGCAGGTTCCCCCATGCCCATGGCGACAAGATCGGTGGACTGGACGATTCCTTTTGCAGTCGCCCGCATCCACCAGTTCTCCATGTCGAGCGTGATGCCGAGGTCCTGACCGACGACCATCCCGTTGGTGACGACCTCCACATTGCAGCCGCGATCGGCGAGCAGCTCGGCCACCGATGTGGCCTGATGGAAGCCGAGTTCATCGATCACCACTACGTCACCGGATGGGCTCGCGCTGCCGTCGAGCACAGCGCGCACGTCGACGACCTGATCGGCATCGGCGGGCACCCACCACGGCCGCTGTGGTTCGGCACCTGTGGCGACGATCACGTGATCCGGCTTGCGCTCGGCGATCAGCCCGGGCCACACGCTGACGCCGTATTCGATCGTCACACCCAAGCGGCGGCACTCGGTCAGTTGGTTGCGGATCATGTCGCCGAACTCGGCGCGATTCGGCACCGACGCCGCCAGCCGCACCTGTCCGCCGGCATGACGTTCCTTCTCGAACACCGTCACCGTGTGCCCGCTCCGCGCTGCAGCAATCGCCGCCTGCAACCCAGCCGGCCCCGCGCCAATCACAATCAGAATGGTCGGGACTGGCCTCCGCTTCGCTTTGGTCTCGCTCTCCGTGCGGCTCGTCGCCGCCGCCGCCGCAACCGCCTCTTTTCCGGTTTTGGGGTTTTCGATGCAGCCGAGCCAGCGGTTGAGGCCCATGCGGCCGACGCATTCCTGGTTGCACGACAGGCACAGGCGGATGTCGTCGGTGGCGCCGGCCTTGGCTTTGGCGGCGAAGTCGGCGTCGGCAATCTGTCCGCGAACGATGCCGACCAAATCGCAGTGACCTTCGGCGAGGGCGCGTTCGGCTTGCAGCGGATCCTTGAACCGTCCGACCCCCACTACCGGCAGATCGACAGCCTTGCGGATGGCGGAAGGGATGAACATCGCGTAGCCGGGCGGGATGTGCATGCTCGCTTCGATCATGAACAAACTGGCCGTGGCGACACCGATCGATGTGTTGATGTAGTCGACCTGACCGGTTGCCTCCACAAGCCGGGCAACCTCGACCGCGTCGTCGATGGTCGTGCCACCTTCGATCAACTCATCGCCGCAGATGCGCACGCCGAGCGCCAGGTTGGTGCCGATCGCCCGTCTCACTGCGTCGACGATGTCGATCATCAGCCTGGCGCGGTTGAAGAGCGAGCCCCCATACTCGTCGGTGCGCCTGTTGGTGGCAGGGGACAGAAAGCCGCGAACGATCGACGAATGGCTGCATTGCAACTCGATGCCGTCGAAGCCGCCTTCGGCGCAATGCTCTGCCACCTGTGCATAGCCGGCGACGATCTCGTCGATCTCGCGTCGGGTGACAGCCTTCGGCACCTCGCGAAACAGCGGATCAGCGACGGCAGACGGTGCCCACACGGGCAGCCGCGAGAACATCGAACTGGCCTGACCGCCGTTGTGGTTGATCTGGGCGAAGATCGGGACGCGGTGGCGATGCACTGCGTCTGTGATCGCCCGATAGCCGGGGATCACATCTCGATGGAAGCCGTGGATCAGTTTCTCGTACGGCCAGTCCGTTGGATGCGTCGAGTGCTCTTCGGTGACGATCAGACCGGCGCCACCGGCAGCGCGCGCTGCGTAGTAAGCGACGTGCTGCTCGGTGGGCTTGCCGTCGCGGGCGTAGTTGGTGAGGTGGGCGCTGAAGACGATGCGATTGCGCACGGTGACGGGACCGAGCGCCAACGGAGTCCACAGATACCGGTAACCCATCGGCGGTCACACTACCGAAGCCCCGTATCGCCGGGCGGGCAGCGTGGGACGCGTAACGTTGCCGCGTGGAGGATACCGCCGACCAGCCAACGGCCCGGCGACGCGGCACCCGAACGTCGTCGTTTGGGGTCGGTCGCCGAGAGGGTCACGATTCGACGGCTTTCTACGAACGATTTCAAGCGCCAGAGGTCAGCGCCGACGATCAGGTCGCTCCACCGAAATGCATCGATCGGCTCATCGTCGGCGATGCCAGGCACATGGGCGATGTCGCCGACAACAGCGTCGCACTCGTTGTCACATCGCCGCCCTACTTCGCCGGCAAAGAGTACGAAGAGGCGCTCGGGCACGGTCACGTTCCGGCGACGTACATCGAGTACCTCGAACAGCTTCGCGACGTGTTCGCCGAATGCGTACGCGTGCTCGAACCGGGCGGACGCATCGCGATCAACGTGGCCAATCTCGGCCGGCGTCCGTACCGGTCGCTGTCCGCCGACGTCACGACAATCCTGCAGGACGATCTTCGATTGCTGCTGCGCGGTGAAGTGCTGTGGATCAAACAGCGCGGCGCGGCCGGCAACTGTGCGTGGGGGAGCTTTCAGCGCCCGGGCAACCCTGTGATCCGCGACCTCAGCGAGCGCGTGATCATCGCCTCGAAGGGCCGCTTCGACCGAGCGATCAGTGCAAAGGATCGCGCCAAGATCGGACTTCCATCGATCAGCTCGATGACTCGTGACGAGTTCATGGAGGCAACCGTCGACGTGTGGGAGATCCCTCCAGAGCGGGCCAGCCGTGTCGGCCATCCGGCGCCATTTCCGGTCGGCCTGCCCGAGCGGCTGATCCACATGAACACCTACGTCGGCGATCTTGTGCTCGATCCCTTCGTCGGCTCCGGCACGACAGCAGTCGCCGCTGTGCGCACCGGCAGGTCGTACATCGGTTACGACACGGAGCCCGAATACATCGAGGCGGCCCGCCGCCGCGTCGCCGAGGAGGGCACGAGAACAGAGCACGATCGGTTGGCTGTTGGGTTGTTGGCAAACGATGGTCGCAAAACCGAGCCGCTGCCAGGGGGCTGGTCGTCGAAGGAAATCGCCAGGTGGCTGCTCACCGAGGCTGCGTTCACCGATCTCGATGACCAAGCGACGGTCATACCCAGCGTGGTGCCAACGCTGCGCGCCAGCGACCGCAATGGCAAGACGTGGTGGTTCGAAGTCGTCGGTGGCCGCACGTCGAATCGTCCGGGAGCGGTTCGTCTCGATCTCCTGTGGCGCGCCATCTCGAAGGGCGCCGTGGTCCGTCAGGTCGATCCGTCGGCCGGCTTCGTCATCTTGACGGTCGACCAACCAACTGCGGCTTCGGGCGGTCGCGCGCTCGCCGCCGTCACGGGCGCCGGCAAGCCGGTGACGGCGGTCGTCGACATGTTGTCGGAGTCAGCAGTTTCGACACTCGCGGCGTTGGGCAGCTTGCCGTAGATGCCGAGTGATTCTCGGTTCTCAGCCCTGAGATCGTGCGTTCTAAGCTGGGCAAAACCAACAAAGGGGTGATGAGATGGTTCCGCCAGCCCAGACCTCGCTGACCGACGATGTCACAACCGCCGCCCGCACAATCCAGACCGACGGCCGCGTCGCGGCGGCCGTGAGGCCGGTCATCGAAGGCAGCTTCGGGCGCAAGATTCCGATTCGCTTCGAGTTCTGGGATGGGTCGAGACTCGACCCTCCGGACAACACCGTGGCGACGTTGAGGTTCAACTCCCCGGACGCCATTCGACGACTGCTGTGGATGCCGAACGAGCTCGGTCTCGGTCGCGCCTATGTTTCCGGCGACATCGACCTCGTCGGCGATCTCTTCGATGTCGTCGTGGCGTTCCGCGATGCCAAGCCCGAGCTTGCCGAGCCAAGGCGAGCGTGGCGGGTGTTGCCGACCGCCGTCGTCGCCGCCAAGCGAGTCGGCGCGCTCGGCGGTCCATTGCCTCCGCCGCCCGAGGAAGCGCGGCTGCGCGGATTGCGGCATTCGTTGCGCCGCGATGCGCGCGCGGTAGGACACCACTACGACGTCGGCAACGACTTTTACCGCCTGGTGCTCGGCCCCGTGATGACGTATTCGTGCGCCAGGTTCACCCAGCCCGGCACGACGCTCGAAGAAGCGCAGAACGCCAAGCACGAACTTGTCTGTCGCAAGCTGGGACTGCACGAACACGCCGGCGCACGCCTGCTCGATGTCGGTTGTGGCTGGGGATCGATGGCCATTCATGCTGCTGTGCACTACGACGCACGCGTGGTTGGTATCACCATCAGCAAACAGCAGGCCGAGCTGGCACGGCAGCGCGTCGAGGAAGCCGGTGTTGCCGATCGCGTCGAGATTCGACTGCAGGACTATCGCGACCTGTCCGGTGAGTCGTATGACGCGATCTCGTCGATCGGCATGTCGGAGCACGTCGGTCACGGCAAATTGGACCAGTACTTCACGACGCTTCGCTCGGTGCTCGTACCGCAGGGGCGGCTGCTGAACCATGCGATCTCGTCGGTCGGAGGATCAACGCTCGGCTCGCGGTCCTTCGTCGGCCGGTATGTGTTCCCAGATGGTGAGCTGATCGACGTCGGTGGTGTCGTACTAGCGATGGAGCGTGCCGGTTTGGAAGTGCGCGATGTCGAATCGCTGCGCGAGCACTACGCGCGGACGCTGCGGGCGTGGGTGTCGAACCTCGAAGGCTCGTGGGACGAGGCCGTCAAGCTGGTCGGCGAGCCGCGGGCCAAGATCTGGCGCCTGTACATGGCCGGGTCCGCGGTGGGCTTCGAAGATGGTGGGATCGCCATCCACCAGGTGCTGGGCGTGGTGCAAACGGAATCGGGCAACGCGGGTATGCCGATGACTCGCCGCGACTGGTCCTGATCTGCTCAGGGGCTCAACGCTCAGAACAGCAGTTGGCTGACGCTGTAGATCACTAGTCCGGCGAGTCCCCCGACGATCGTGCCGTTGATGCGGATGAACTGCAGGTCGCGACCGACTTGAAGTTCCATGCGTTCGCCCGTGGCTTTGCCGTCCCACTTGGCAACGGTTGTGGCAATCAGGTCTGCAACCTCGCCCTTGTAGTGATCGACGATGTGTCCGGCAGCGCGCATGATCCAGTCGTCGACCTTGGCCTGCAGTTCAGATTCGCTTGCCAGCCGCCGGCCCAGTGTCACGAGTGATTGATCGAGTCGGCGGCGGAGCTCGCTGGAGGGATCGTCGAGGGCGCTGACCGTGTTGCGCTTCAGTTCGCCCCACAGCGAGCCGAGCCAGGCGCGCACGTCGGGATGGGCCAGCAGCTCCGTTTTCAGTTCCTCGCCTCTTGCCAACAGTTCCGGGTCATGGCGCAGTCGTTGAGCGAACGCCACTACGCGAGTGTCGAGGGAGTGGCGTACTTCGTGGTCGGGGTTGGAACGAACATCGGCCAAGAAGCTGTGCACCGCGCCGTAGATCTTGGTGAACAACTTGTCGTCGATCCGTTCGGGTATCCACCACGGAGACTCGTGCTCGAGCCGTTCCCTGAACGTTGCCTTGTTGTCGTCGAGGAATCCGTCGAGGCCGGTCAGCACGGCATTGAGCAACCGCTGATGGTGTCCACCTTCGATCGCCAGATCGATGGCCTTGCCGACAAGTGGGGCAACGGGGGTATCTCGTACCCGGCGTTCGATCAACGTCTCCAGCGCACTGGCGACATCGCGGTCATCGAGTACCTCGAGTGCGCCACGCAACAGGTCGCCGATTCCTTCGCCTGCCTTGCCGGCGTTGTGTTCGTCTGCCAGCCAGTCGCCGAGGCGCTTGCCGACATGTGCACCGCCGAGACGCTCGTTGAGCACCTCGCGTGTCAGAAAGTTGGTCTGCACGAACTCGCCCAGCGAGCGACCGATCTGATCCTTGCGATGCGGGATGATGGCTGTATGCGGGATGGGTATCCCGAGCGGATGTCGAAAGAGCGCCGACACTGCAAACCAGTCGGCCAAGGCGCCCACCATCGACGCTTCGGCGAACGCTCGTACGAAACCCACCGAGCTGTGCTTCTGCTCTTGCCAGCGGGCGACGAAGAAGACGACGGTGACGACGACAAGGAGTGCCGTTGCGACGATCTTCATCTTTCGCAGCGCGGTTTGACGCTCGAGATCGGCCGCCGACATCACATCCACTGCGGCGACGCTACTTACATGAGGCGCGTCCGCCGGAACAAGGGTTCAGACAGCAGCCATCAACTCTGCAACCTGCGGATTGGTGCGCAGCTTGCGGATGATTCGATCGCGCGTCGGTCCGAGGCTCCCGATCGGGCGGCCGCTGATCGTGCTGATCTGGCGGTAGTCGTAGGCGCGGTCGTCCATCATCAGACTGAGCACCCGCTGGTCGGTCTCGCGCATTTCTGTCGCGGCTCGGTGAACCACCGTTGCCCGCTCGCAGCGCTGCAGAGCGTGGTCGGGGTCCGGTACGTCGTCGGCCATGGCGTCGGCCAGATCGGCCACGTTGTCGGCGACGATGCAGCGGCTGTCGCGGCGTTGAATGCGACGTGCGGAATTGAGCGCGACGGTCCATAGCCATGCACCGACGCGCTCGGGGTCAGCGATGCGATCACCGAAGCGGACGAAATTCAGCCATGTGTCCTGCACGGCATCGTCGACATCGGAGGCGCAGCGCAATACTCGGCGCGCCGCAGCTCTGACCAAAGATTGGAAGATCGCGATCAGCTCGGCCAGCGCCTTGGCATCGCCATCGAAATGACGCTGAACCAGCGCGGCGACTTCTTCGGGTGTTGCGTTCGTCCTCATGTGTGAACGAAACCACGCGGGGTGGCTGTCTATCCACGCCCCTGTGCGTGTTGCAACACGCAATACTGCGTGTTGGTGTATCTTGAGCTTCATCGCCCCGACCATTGCTCTCTTCGCATCTCTTCCCGAACGCGAACGCACAGCGCTCGAGACGCGATGCCGTCATCTGCAGATCCCTGCCCAGGCGTACCTGTACCACGAGGGCCAGGCCGGTGACGCGGTCTACGTGCTGGTCAGCGGGCGGGTCGGTATCTGGAGTGGCGGCGAACGCGGCGAGCCGGTACTGCTGGCCATCCTGGGCCCGGGCGAAATGTTCGGCGAGATGGCGATCCTGTCGAACGAGCGGGTACGCACGGCCACCACGCAGGCGCTGTCGAAAGTCGAGGTCATCCAGATCTTGCGCGCCGACATCGAAGCCTTGCGGCAACGCTTCCCGCGGATCTCCGATGTGTTCATCGAGGCATTGTTGCGTTTGGTGCAACGGTTGACCACTCAGGTCAGTGAGCTCTCCGAACTCGACGGCCCGACGCGGCTGTACCGACAATTGTGGAGGCTCGGCGAGGTGTTCGAGAAGCGCCGCACCCCGGCCGAACTTCCGATCAGCCAGCAGCAGCTTGCGTCGATGACCGGTGTCGGATTGAGGATCACCAATCGGGTGCTCAATGAAGCTCGTCAGGAAGGCATCCTCGAGACCGGCAAGAGGCGCATCGTGGTCAACGACTGGACGATGGTGCGCCGACGCGCAGGTCTACGATTTCGTGCCGGTTGACGCACTTGCTTGATGCGGCGATCACAGCAGAGCGGTCAATGCGAGGCCTGCGCTCGCCGCGGCGAGGCAGACGATGAAGCTGGCGACGACGGTTTTCAGCGCTTCGTCGATGGCGCCTTCCTCGGCAAGACGGACGGTCTCGAACGTGAACGTGCTGAAGGTGGTGTAGGCCCCCATGCCGCCGGTGCCGAGCACGGTTCTGGTGGTGGTGTCGAGAGCGTGGTAGAGGCCGAGCCCGGTGATCGTGCCGAGAACGAGACTGCCGCTGACATTGACGACGAAGGTGCCCCACGGGAAGGCGCCGTCGGTGCGGTCTTGAACGAGTCCATCGATGAGGTAGCGCGCCGGGGCGCCGATGGCCGCGGCCGTGAGGAACGCGAGCCACGCGAGATTGCTCATCGGTGCGACGCTCCGGCCACCGTAAGACGGGCGATGGCGATGCCCGCATAGGCGAGGAAGACACCGGCGGCGACGCTGCCGAGGCCGTAGAGCACTGCAGTGGCGGCGTGGTCGTCTTTGATGAGCAGCGCCGTCTCGACGGTGAAGGTGGACATCGTGGTGTAAGCGCCGAGGATGCCTGTCGCCACGAATGGGCGCACATATCGAGTGGGCGGGAACCGTTCCAACAGCACGATCAGCAAGAAGCCGAGCACGAAACTGCCTGAGAGGTTTGTCCAAAATGTGGCCCACGGGAAGTGACCAGGATTGGTGGGCAGTGCCTCGGCGAGCTTGAACCGGGCGGCGGCACCAAGCATTCCTCCGATGGCGATGACTGCGAGAACGTCGGGCTGGGCGCGCCCGAATCGTCGGCGGGCTGAGCGCCTGCTGCGACCGACGACAGGCTCGCCGGGATCGGACGGCGACAGGTCGGGGTCGATGGGGATGCGGGACTTCTCGTCGCTCATGTGACCTCCACCTTCTCCCTGCGCATCCGAGCCCCCTGGGAACCATATTCGGCGGGCTTCGACTTCAACGTGACACCCCTTCCGTAGAATGGGTTCACCATGAATCTGCCGACCGAGCACGCCACAAATCAGCGTGCAGGGCTCGACCTCGACCTGCTCAATCCCGACCAACTCGACGCTGTCGTGCACCGTGGCGGACCGCTGCTGGTCGTCGCCGGCGCCGGCTCGGGCAAGACCCGAGTGCTCACGCAACGCATTGCCCACCTCATCGACGAGGGCATGCCTCCCTCATCGATTCTGGCGATCACGTTCACCAACAAGGCAGCCGAGGAGATGCGACATCGCGTCGCCGATCTCGTCGGCCCAGTCACCCGGGCGATGTGGGTGTGCACGTTTCACGCGGCCTGCGTTCGCATCTTGCGGGCCAACGCCGATCGGCTCGGCTATCCGCGCTCCTTCAGCATCTACGACCAAGCCGATGCGCAGCGTCTCGCCGGCTATGTCGTTCGCGATCTCAACCTCGACGCCAAACGGTTCCCACCTCGCGCCGCGCATGGCCAGATCAGTCTGTGGAAAAACGAGCTGATCAGCCCGCAGCAGGCCGTCGAACGAGCAGCCAACATCTTCGAGCGCAAGCACGCCGACATCTACGTCGACTACCAGGCCCGCTTGTTGAAGGCCGGAGCGATGGACTTCGACGACTTGTTGATGAAGACGGTCGAGCTGTTCCGCGATCATCCCGATGTGCTGGCTCACTATCAACAGCGGTTTCAGCACGTATTGATCGACGAGTACCAAGACACCAACATGGCGCAGAACGAGATCGCCCTCACACTGGCCGCCGAGCACGAGCAGATCACGATCGTCGGCGATCACGACCAGAGCGTGTACCGCTTCCGCGGTGCCGATCTGCGCAACATCTCGCAGTTCGAGGAGGCGTTCGACAACGTCACCACGATCGTGCTCGATCAGAACTACCGAAGCACACAGGCGATCCTCGACGCTGCCAACGCCGTCATCACCAACAACCCCGACCGCAAAGACAAGCAGTTGTGGAGTGAGCTTGGCACCGGCGAACGGATCACGCGATATCACGCAGAAGACGAAGGCGACGAAGCCACCTGGGTAGCGCGCACGATGCAAACGCTGCAGAGCGATGCCTCGTTCATGTGGAAGGAGATGGCCACCTTCTACCGAACCAACGCGCAGAGCCGGGTCATCGAAGAGTCGCTGATGCGCTTCGGCATTCCCTACAAGGT
>JAENVT010000455.1 GCA_016650435.1 Ilumatobacteraceae bacterium | reverse complement strand
GTGTCGTCGAGTGGCACGGAGAGCGGATCGGAAAGCTCGGCGATCGTCGGGAAGTCGGCGACTTGTGGGGATGGCTGGAAGATGGCGACGTCGCGCATGTGGCTGGCGACGGCCTTGTGGGTCGCTTCAGCCCAGGTGACGACCTCGCTTTGGCGGCCCTCGCCGCGCTCGGCTGTGAATGCCGTAGCAACATCCGACAGCGTTCGTGACAACGCAGAGAGCTCGACCAGGTGAGCCGACCACGCCTTCGGTGTCGATACGGGCGCCGTGTCGTCGTGCGCCGGCCAAACGAGAGCCTCGTCGAGATGTCGGCGGGTCAGCGTCTGGCTTCGACGGTCGTCGCCGATGGCCGCCGCTGCCTGTCGAGCCAACCTGATGGCGTCGCCGATCCCTTTCAATGCTTCCTCGACCGGCAGTTGCTGATCGATCATCTGGCGACAAGCACTCGACAGCGTCAGCAAATGGCCGGCGAGGTTGCCGCTGTCGACCGACGACACGTATGCAGGTTCGAGCCGGTGCAGGTCGCGCGTGTCGTACCAGTTGTACAGGTGCCCGCGGAAGAGCTCGAGCTTGCCGATCGTCGACATCGTTTCTTCGAGACGCTCGATCATGTCGAGGGTCCCGATCCAACCGAAGTCGCGAGCGGTCACGGTTGCCAGCAAATACATGCCGATGTTTGTGGGCGAGGTGCGATGCTCGACGACGGGGCTTGGATCGTCCTGGAAGTTGTCGGGCGGCAGCCCGTTGTCTTCTGGGGCAACGAACGTTTCGAAGAAGAGCCATGTTCGACGAGCGATCAGTCGGAGGGTTTCGACGTCGTCGTCCGACAGTTCTCCGGCGGGCGATTCCGAGGCCGGCAAACTGACCCATCGGGCGACTACGGGCGAGAGCAGCCACAGAACCAGGAACGGTGAGGCGATCCACGCTGCGTCGGGCTTCGTCACCGCGACGAGGACAGCAGTTGCGATCGCGATCCCAACGCCGCCTGCCATCTGTCGGTAGAAGCCCGACAAGTTGAGACTTCGATTGGCCTTTGCTTGTGCAGCGGTCATCCACTCGAGGAGGTGCCGCTTCGTGATGTAGACCCGAACCACGGTTCGGGCGATCGCCGCGAGCATCATCCACGCTTGATGGGCCGCGAATGTGATGCCGAGCACCACATGTGCGCCGGCGAGGAGGATGTCTTCACCGACGGCTCGGAGATGGCTGCGCTTTGAGATGCCTTTGCGTCGCGGCAGCAGACCCATCAGCACAGGCAGCGCTGCCGGCACGACCACTGTTGCCATGGCAAATGCTGTCCACAAGCCGGTGAGGATCGAAGGCAGCGTCCACGCTGCCACGAGCGTCGCCACCATGAACGGTGCCGACAGGGTGCGGCGAAGGTTGTCGAGCATCTTCCACCGGGCGATGCCCGGGATGGAGCTCCTCTCACGGTTCCCCTTGGCGTCGCGGGCCTTGTCGAGGATCCACGGCAAGAGTTGCCAGTCGCCGCGGGCCCAACGCTGCAGGCGGGTCGCCGAGACGAGGTAGTTCGACGGGAATTCATCGAAGAGCTCGACGTCGGTCACCAGACCGGCCCGGGCGAACACGCCCTCGAACAGGTCGTGGCTCAACAACGTGTTCTCGGGCACCCGGTCTTTCATCGCGGCCTCGAACGCGTCGAGGTGGTAGATCCCCTTGCCGGTGAAACTTCCTTCTTGGAACAGGTCTTGATACACGTCGGAGACCGCCGACGCATACGGGTCGATCCCGGCCGAACCGGCGAAGATGCGCTGGAAGAGCGACCCACCCTGTTCGGCCGGCAGCGTCGGGGTGATCCGCGGCTGCAGCACGCCGTAGCCCTGAGTCACTCGACCGGTCAGGGGATCGAACGTCGGCTGGTTGAGGGGATGGGCAATGGTCCCGACGAGTTGCCCGACAGCGCCGCGGGGCAAGCGAGTGTCGGCGTCGAGGGTGACCACATAGCGCACATCGATCGGCGGAGTCGACGTCGCTCGTTCCGACGTCAGAATGCCGGTCGTTGTCGAGCCGCGGAGCAAGGCGTTGAGCTCGTGTAGCTTGCCGCGTTTGCGCTCCCATCCCATCCACCGACCCTCGGCCTCGTTCCAGGCTCGCTTTCGATGCAGGAGCAAGAACCGCGCTCCACCCCCGGGAGCCTCGCCGTGGCGCTCGTTGAGTTGGTCGATACCGGCGGCCGCGGTGGCGAGCAGTTCATCGTCTCCGGCGACTTGCTCGGTCCCGGCATCGAGCCAGTCCGAGAGCAATGCGAATCGAAGGTCGCCTTCCCGATTTGCCAGGTAATGCACTTCCAGTCCACCGACGAGGGCTTCGATGTCTTCAGTAGTGGTCAGCAGCATCGGGACGACGACGAGCGTGCGCAGCTCGGTAGGCACCCCGTCGTCGAGATCCAAGCGCGGCAGCGGCGTCGGGCCGAGCACTCTGGTGACCATCAGGTTCACGAGAGCGACTGCGAGATCGGAGGCCGGGGTGACCGCGAGCAGCGTGATGATGACGATCTCGCCCGAGACGGCGCCTCGGTTCCGGGAGAGTAACAGCGGCACGGCAAGGACGAGGGCCGTGAGGATCACCATCGTCCCGAGGTATCCCGTCGCGGGATAGCGGACGTAGGCGCGCAGCAGCCGGGTCGACAGCGGCACCCGCACGCCGAGATCGCGTTCGAGGGTGACGCGGCCGTCGGAGATCAGGTAGTAACCGGGATCCCGATAGCGGGGCGCCACCTCTGATCCCTCGGCGAGTCCTGGCGGCGCCGCCTTGGACATTGCTAGGGCGCGGCGAGCAACATCGGTCTCGGTGAGGAACGAGCCTCTGGCCAGCTCCTCGATGGCTTTGCGGTAGCTGTCGCGGGTGTCGAAGTCGAGGCTGGCGAACGAGCTACCGGCCCGCAAGCACTGGTCGACCAGGCCGACGCCCTCGACGAACTGCGCCCAATCGAGCGACGAGATGAGACGCATGCTCGTGATGACGTTGCGGACCGTGACGTTCATGGTCGCCTGGCGCTGGTGCTCGAGTCGCACCGTTTCCTCGGCGGTGGTTCCCTCCGCAACGAGACGCTCCTCCAACCACGCCAGAGCGGGCGTGACCGCCGGATCCTGATCGCGTAGTCGCTGGAAGAGCTGAACGCTTGCGGCGGTCGGCAGCGTGTCGGGCAGCATTCGCTTCAAGGCAGTTGTCGCAGCCTCCGGCGATCCTTGCCCCAAGCCGAGGAGGCGGTCGGCGATCTCGTCTGCCTCCTGTCGTGCCTTTCTGCTGAGGACGATCTGCTCAGACAGACGCCGCAGGTTCTCGACGAGGAGGATGCGCATGCTGATGGCGATTGCCCATAGCTCACCGATCGTCAGCGGCTCGATCTGCTGGTAGGCGAGCACCATTCGGCGCAGGCTCTCCGGGTCGAAACGGCTGTCGGTATGGGCCAGGTAGGCCCAGGCGAGACCAAGAACCCGGGGATAGCCGGCAAGGTGACCGTCGGCGAGTTTGGGCAGCTCGTGGTAGTAGTTGCGCGGCAGGTCGTCGCGGATCTCGCGGAGTTGTTCGTCGACGATCGGGAAGTTGTCGACGAGCCACTCGGCGGCCGGTGTGATCGAGCGTTCGTCTTTGATGGCCCGAGCCAGGAGACGGTAGGACTCCAGGAGGATCTGACCGTTCTCGGCGACGCGCGGATGAACGGAGCGTCCACGGTGAGGGTTATCGGTGACTTTCTGCGCCGCCGCGAGGGTTCGGGCGTGCTGCTCGAGCCGCTCGACGCTGAACAGTTCGGCGAGGATCGGGTCTTGAGGCTTGGCCGAACGCCCGCCCCGGCGATCGCGGCGGAGCGGATCTGGTGTGGACGGGTTCGCTCTCATTTTCCGCTCTTCGGCAATCGTGGGGCCGAGACTACCCGCGCAGCACAGGACTCAATCCACGGGCTCACCAGGCGTCGCCATCGCGCCAATCACAGGCGAGGTCGAGCGATATGTCCAAGGCACGACCCAGCGGCAGGACATAGATGCAATCGTCTTCCTCGGGAGTTCTGACGATGCCCGTTGGAGTCAGTGCCGACGTTGGGCCAGCCCATTTGATCCACCCCCGGTGCTCGTACAAGCTCACCGCCTCGTCGGTGGCACCGAGCGCGCCGATGTCGTAGGAGTTCTCGATGATCCGTTCGAGTGCACTCATCATCTGGCCGCCGATGGTGTGCCGCTGCCAATCGGGATGCACCCCGACTCCCTCGACATAGCCGGTTCGTAGTGCCTGTCCACCATGGAGCAGCCGTCGTTGTACCACCGAGGCGTGCCCGATGATCGACGATCCGCGCCAGGCGATGGCGTGCATGCCGCCCAACGCGTGCTCCCAGTCGTGGTCGGTCATCTCGCCCGCGAACACCTCGTCCAACAACTCACGGGCTTGAGCGAGCACGGATGGTGCAAGCTCGCTGGTGTGCGCGACCTGTAGTAGGAACTCTCCCGGTTGTGACTGGACGGCCCTGTGAAGGTCACGTACACGAAGGTCGCCTAAATGGAGGTCGGAGGTAATCACCAATGCGGACGCTAACGGTGGGTTCGGTTCGGTCGAAACGGTTTGACGGAATAGGGGAGCGAGGCCCGTGAGTGAGATCTCCGGGCGATATCGCCTGGTCGCCGACGGGATGACGCAGCGAGTCGCGGCGGTGCCCGACGCCGCCTGGGACAACCCGTCACCGTGCGAAGGTTGGGATGCACGTGACATCGTCCGCCACATCGTGGAGTGGATACCGGCGTTTCTCGCCGCGGGCGCTGGCGTGGAGCTGCCGACAGGTCCGTCGGTCGACGACGATCCCGTCGCGGCATGGCAGTGCCTCACCAACGGCATCCAAACCCTGCTCGATGATCCACAGATTGCTGAGGCACGATTTTCCCACCCGCGCGCCGGTGATCATTCCGTCGAGGATGCGATTGCGATGTTCTTTCTCGGGGACGTGTTGATCCACACCTGGGATGTGGCGCGAGCAACGGGCGGCGACGAGTCTCTCGATGTCGACGAGGTGCACCGGATGCTGTCGGGCGTCGAGCCCTACGACGACATGCTGCGCGCCAGCGGCCAATATGGGCAGCGGGTGACGGTTCCCGACGATGCCGACGAGCAGGCCAGGCTGATTGCGTTCATGGGCCGTCAGCCGTAACCAGAAATGATTTCGAGAAAGTTTTGTCGAGCGTGTCGATTTCAGGGATCTTCCTTCGTGTAGAGGGCAACGAGACCCGGTGAGTGCCGAGTCCTGAACAAGGAGAAATCACATGACGCAGTACCTGTTGTCCGTTCACATGGTCGAGGGCACCCCGGAGCCGCCCGCCGACGACATCCAGCGGATGTACAAGCAAGTCGACACGTTCAACGCGAAGTTGCAGAAGGAAGGCTCGTGGGTTTTCGCAGGTGGCCTGCACCCGGCAAACACCGCCACTGTCGTGCGCGTGCACAACGGTGAAGTGCTGACCAGCGATGGTCCGTTCGCCGAATCGAAGGAGCAGCTCGGTGGCTTCTGGATCGTCGAAGTTCCTGACCTCGATGCTGCGCTGAAGCTGGCTGCCGAGGGTGCCGCCACTTGCGAGGCTCCGGTCGAGGTCCGTCCGTTCCAAGGCGACTGAACGGGCCTGATGACTGGAGCAGTCGATGCGACAGACATCGAGCGCGTGTTCCGCGCCGAGTCCGGCCGAGCGGTGGCAAGCCTGGTCCGCTTCTTCGGGGATATCGATATCGCCGAAGAAGCGGTCCAGGAAGCCTTCGAGATCGCTACGAAGCGGTGGCCCGAGTCGGGGCTGCCGCCAAGCCCAGCCGGCTGGATCATCACGACTGCCCGCAACCGTGGAATCGACCGCTTGCGTCGCGAGGCATCGCGCAACGATCGACAACAACAGGCACTCCTCGTGCACACGCCCGACGAGCACACGGAGGTCGGTCCGGTGGACGACGACCAACTGAGGCTGATCTTCACCTGCTGCCATCCGGCCCTCGGC
>JAENVT010000454.1 GCA_016650435.1 Ilumatobacteraceae bacterium | reverse complement strand
GCCCGCTGCGTTCCACAACACTGAGCAGTATGCGACCAAGGTCGACTCAAAGCAAGACTGCGTCCGATGCGTGAACTCAAACGCGACCATTCGGCACGCGTGATCATCCGCGGTCATGCGCTGATGCAGAACATCCGCCGCGCCCACTACGAACTCGGTGTCGACGCGCGCCCCCACCGGCGAGTCGAGGCCGTGTTCACCGAACTCACCCAGACGATCTGAATACGAAACGGGACAGGAATTCGGTTCACCGCGGCCCGACCCGAATCAACGCAACAGCGCCGGTCACGGTCAGGTTCCAGCGGGTTTTGACCTCGACCCAGTCCGCGGCGTAGGAACCAATGGAATGCCCGTCCGGGCGCAGGCCCAGCTCAACGCGACAGTGCGGCTAATGGTGACCCGCGCTTGCGACGGCATCATGGGCTGTCGCGCAGGTCTTGCAGTAGATCAATCGCGCCGCTGGTTCGACGGTCTCAATGCGGTTGATCACGCGGACGCGGTTCAAGTTGTGCCGGGTCACGACGGTGTGGTCGAGGCACTCGCCGGCGCCGCAGTCGATACAGATGGCCACTGCGGGGTTGTGATCGCCGGTCGTGGCGCAGTCGAAGCAGTTCACGGAATGGCCTCCTCGTCGGGGGTTGCGTAGAAGCGGCGGCGTGCCCACAAGGACACGTACACGAGCGCGATGAGGGCAGGGACCTCGATCAGTGGGCCGATGGTGCCGGCAAGTGCTTGACCGGAGGTGACGCCGAACACCGCGATCGACACCGCGATTGCGAGCTCGAAGTTGTTGCCCGCAGCAGTGAACGCGACCGCGACGTTGCGGCCATACGGGAACCTGAGCCGGTATCCGGCGAAGAACGAGCCGCCCCACATCAGCGCGAAGTACACGAGCAGCGGAATCGCAACCCGGGCGACGTCGAGCGGATGCGTAGTGATCTTCTCGCCCTGCAGCGCGAAGAGCACAACGATCGTAAACAGCAGTCCCCACAACGCAACGGGGCCAATGCGAGGCAGGAACGTCTGCTCGTACCAGTCGCGGCCCTTGCGGGCTTCGCCGATCGTGCGGGTCAAGAACCCCGCAGCGAGCGGGATGCCCAAGAAGATGAGGACGGACCTGGCGATCTCCCATATCGACACTCGGAGCGCTGCGGTATCGAGACCCAACCAGCCGGGGAGCACCGAGAGATAGAACCAACCGAGCACCGAGTACATGAAGATCTGGAACAACGAGTTGATCGCGACCAACCCTGCGGCTAGCTCCCGGCTCCCACAGGCCAGGTCGTTCCAGATGAGGACCATCGCGATGCACCGGGCGAGGCCGACGATGATCAGCCCGGTTCGGAGCTCCGGTAGGTCGGCGAGGAACACCCACGCGAGGGTGAACATCAGCGCGGGTCCGACGACCCAGTTGAGCACGAGGGACAGACCCAGGGTGCGGCGATCGACCAGCTCGTCGCCGATACGGCCGTAGCGGACCTTGGCCAGCACCGGATACATCATGGCCAGCAGCCCGATCGCGATCGGCAGGGAGACAGTGTCGACCTTGACGCGCTCCAGTGAGTGATTCAGGTCGGGGATCAGCCGGCCCAGCATGAGTCCCGTGCCCATCGCGAGACCGATCCAGACCGGAAGGTAACGGTCGAGGGTCGACAGCTTTGCGGAAACGACCCCGGCGCGGGTCGTTGTCATCGGACCGCTCCCGCGGCCTCGGGAATGGCTGCCGAAAAGGTGCCTGCGAGCGCGTCGCGATCGACGGTGTAATCGACCCATCGGCCGCGCCGGCTTGCCGCGACCAGACCGGCATCGCGCAACACCATCAGATGGTGCGACAGCAACGGTCCCGACACGCCGATTCGGTCCCGCAGTTCACACACACAGCGGGTGCCGTCCAGAAGCTCTCGGATGACTCGAAGCCGGGTGGGATCACCGAGCGCCCGAAACCGTGCCGTACTCAGTTCAACCAACCTTGAATCGTCCACGCTCAGAATCATGGCGCCGGAACGCGCCGCCGCCCAGGGCCGAAGGTCAGTACCCGGGGAGCGCAGGCCCGTGTGTCCTCCCCGGCATCGCGTGGTAACCGGTCGGTCAGGACGGCTCGATGCTGAGTGACGCCAGCAGGTCTTGGACACGTCGGCGGATCTCGTCGCGGATGGGGCGGATCGCGTCGAGGTCCATCCCGTCGGGGTCGTCGACTCCCAATCCTCGTACCGCTTGCCGGGATACAGCGGGCACGCATCGCCACAACGGCTCTGTTGCATTGGCGTATCGTCGCGATCGGCGGTGAGGGTGGCGGGATGACGCCTTACCGTTCCCGTCCGGTACCTATCGATGCAGACTCAGCGTTCAAGGGTTCCGGTTCCCGCCGGAGATCATCGTCCTCGCCGTGCGTTGGTATCTCCGGTATGGGCTCTCCTACCGCGACGTCGAAGAACTCCTCGGTGAGCGTGGCATCGAGGTCGACCACGTCACCGTCTACCGGTGGGTGCAGCGCTTCACCCCGCTCTTCGCGGACGCGGCCGGACCGTGCCGACACGCGGTCGGCGATCGTTGGTTCGTTGACGAGACCTACGTCAAGTCGCCGGCAAATGGCGCTACGTGTATCGGGCGATTGATCAGTACGGGCAGATCATCGACGTGTTGGT
>JAENVT010000453.1 GCA_016650435.1 Ilumatobacteraceae bacterium | reverse complement strand
GTTCATGTTTCCCGAGGGCATCGGCGAGTTGAAGTGCGTCAACGTCGAGCACGAGGAAGTGTTGTTGATGCCGCGATGGATCGACGTCGACAGGGTGACGTTCAAGTACGGGCTCGGCGACGAGTTCCTCGATGTGTTGGCGACCCTCCACAAGTTGGGCCTCGATTCGACGAAGCCGATAACAGTCCGCGGCGTCGACGTGACACCGCGGGATCTCGTCGCCGCCGTGCTGCCCAACCCTGCGGAGCTCGGTGATCGAATGAGCGGCCGCACGTGCGCCGGAACCTTGGTCACTGGCGTCGGCGTCGACGGCAGACCGCGATCCACGTACATCTACCAAATCGTCGACAACGAGTGGACGATGGCCGAGTTCGGTCACCAGGCCGTTGTTTGGCAGACCGCTGTCCATCCCGCTGTTGCCCTGGAGATGATGGCAACCGGGGAATGGAAAGGCGAAGGCGTGAAGGGTCCCGAAGCGTTCTCCGCGGATCCGTTCCTGCCGTTGTTGGTCGAGCACGGCGCCCCCTGGTCCATCGAGGAACGCTCATCGCCCCGCTGAAGAAGGTCGACGTCGAACGGCTGCTGGCCGACTACGACGCAGACCCAGTTGGCGCGCTCACGACTGCGCTGCGCAGGGTCCTGCATATGCCCGATTCAACGTGGGTGGAGTTGCTCGGCGCAGCGCCGATCGACGCCGCTCGACGGCAGTTGCTGTTGTCAGCGGACCAAGTGAGCCTCGATCAACTCGCCGCTGAGCTGAATGAGCGGCGTTGTCTCTAGCGACCTGCGAGGCCGGTGACGCGGCTATTCGGCCAACGTCCCGATCACCGGTTGGGCCAGCAGCAGACGACGATCGAAGCCCGGCTCTGTTGGAAGAAAGCCGTTGCGGTCGGGCCACAGCAGTTGCACGACGTCGAACGGCGCGCCGCGGTACCAGGCCACCGCTGTCGCGAACAATGGGCCCCATTCGGCAAGGTCGACTCGGGCAAAGACGCAACGCAGATCGTTGTCGAACAATCCCGTCAGTTCGACACCGAGAGGGATCTCCGTGCCGCCGCGCAAGAGATCGGCCAGCAGGTCGTACAGGCCACGCGCCGCGGCGGGTGTGAGACCGAACAGGACCACTTCGGGAAAGTCGAACGCTTTCGGAAAACCGATCGTGTAGATGTAGCCGGCGATCGGAGGATCGAGGTCGGGTTGCGCGGGTACCGGCTCGATCGCCCAGCCGTGCTCTTCGATCATCCATTCAATTTTCTCTGCGTGAGGTATGTGGAAGTCGGGAAGGTCTGTCATAGCAATGACTCGCTTTTCAGATCGAGCGCATGCTGCGTGTGGCGTGTGGCCATCGCAGCGAACATCGCCTCGCTGCGGTCGTTGGAGCCGACGATCTGCGAGGCGATGACACTCATCACAATCCCCGCATATGCATCGCGCCGATACTGCAGCCACAGGTGATCGGAGTCGACCGCGACTCCGTAGTCGGCGAGCGCCTGTCCGTATTCATCAACGATGTCGCGCTCGATCAACCGACGCTCCTCGGGCAGAGGACCTGCTCCGAGGAAGTAACTCACGTCGGTGATGCCGAGACCATGTCCAGGTGTCTGCCAGTCGACTGCGGCAATCGGTGCGCCACCGTGCGGAGTGGCGAACATCAAGTTGTCGAGCCGGTAGTCGCCATGCGTGACGGTGTGTGCGGTATCGCGACCATCCACCCAGCCGGCGATCTGGTCACCGAACCGGTTGATCAATTCGGTGGCATCGGGCGAGAGATAGCCGCCGTAGCAATCGATGAAGCCGGGAACGAACATCGACCACAACGTCGTCAGTTGGTTCGAGTCGTTGGAGGTCCGCCGACCGAGCCACTCGATGTCGGCGAGGGCCGGGTCGTTCCATCGAGGACCGTGCAACTTGGCAAGCTCGAGTACCGCGGTCCGCGCCTGCGTTGCGTCACAACCAAGGACCTGATTTCCCTGAGCGGCGGGGGCGAGATCCTCCATCAGCAGCACGAAGTCGCCGCCGTCTGCATGCCATTCGGCGTGGTAGCAGTGGGCTACACGAATGTCGACCGTCGGTGCGATCTCGAGGTAGAAGCAGACCTCGCGTTCGTAGTTGCGCAGTGCAATCCCGGTCGCCCGGCTGGTCGGGTCCGGCGAAGGCATCTTGGCGATCAACCAACCCGGAACCGAGCCGTCGGACTCCAGCTCCAGGCGAATGTTCATGCCCACCAACCCATCGCCGATGCGACTGGAGTTGCGAACCCGAACGTCTGTGCTCAGCACGGAGCTCAGCCACGTGTCAGTCAGCCCCTCGGGTGTCATCGACTGCGAAGGTAGCCTGCGACGCTGATGGCCACCGATCCCGCCGACGTGCCGAGGCGTTCGCGGTCCAGGTTTCGATTCCTGATCACGCCGAAATGGATCGCCTTTCACCTGCTCGTTGTCGTCCTGGTGGTCACCATGATCAACCTCGCCTTCTGGCAGTTGCGCCGTCTCGACGAGCGCAGGCAGTTCAACGCTCAGGTGCGCGCCAACGCCAACCAGCCGATCGCTCCTCTCGACGAACTGGACCCGGCGGTCGCCAAGCCTTCGGCGATCGAATGGCGGCGCGTTCGAGCGACAGGAACCTACGTGCCGGGGCACGAGTTCCTCGTGGTCAATCGTTCGCAGAATGGTGACAGCGGACGAAATGTTGTGGATGCATTGCAGCTCACCGACGGGACGCTGCTGTTGGTCAACCGTGGTTTCGTTCGCGAGGCCGACGCCCCGCCGGCGCTGCCGGCCGGCTCGATCCAGATCATCGGGCGGTTGCGCGCCAGCGAACGGCGCGGCACTGGCCAAGCCGCCGACGCCAGCACGGGTGTGCTGACCGAGATACGCCGAATCGACGTCGGTGTGCTGGCCAAGCAGTTCGAAACGACCGTGCTGCCGATGTACGTCGAACAACTCGAGTCGGCACCTCCCGATGCCAAGGCGTTGGAACCGATCGTCGCCCCCACCCTCGACGAGGGCCCGCATCTGTCGTACACAGTTCAATGGTTCATCTTCAGCGGGTGCGTGATCGTCGGATGGGTGTTGGCCGTGCGTCGTTCGTTGGCCACTCGCTCCGGTAAGCCGAACAAGAAACGACGGTCGGCCTACATACCGATCGCCGACGACGAATCAGTGAGCTGACTGCCCTTCGCTTTCGAGCACGGCCATACGCCGGAATTGCTCGACCACGTTCGGCGAGGTATAGGTCGAGTCGAGGTGGCGGTAGACGGTGTCGACGTTGACGGCGATCCGGCCGAACTCGCCGAGCGACCCGAAGTCGGGCCGGGCTTTGATGTCCGCGGCGATCTCGCGTGTCGCCTCCCATGCATCGACACCCGACGCCTGCAGGCGGCCGGCGGCCTCGTCGACGAACGAGAGATAGTCGCGGACAGACCTGATGCCGGCCTTGTCGGTCACCGGGCCGTGGCCAGGTACCACGACATCGACGTCCATCGACAACATCAGATCACACGCCGCGACCCAGTTGCTCAACGGACCGGCCCACACGATCGGCGTGCCGCCGATGAACAAGATGTCGCCGGTATAGATCGTCTTGGCGTCGGGCACATAGGCAAGCGTGTCGCCACTGGTGTGTGCCGGGCCGACCTCGATCAACTCGACGGTTCGGCCGGCGACATCGAGATCGATCCTGCCGTCGAAGGTGCGATTGGGCAGGCGCAACTCGATGCCATCGAAGTCGAACGCTCCGAAGAAGCTGCGGAACATGTCGCCGACATCGCCCGGCGCGCTGTTCAATCCGGCGAGCAACGACGGCGGCACTTCGGCCATCTCGCGCGCAGTTGCCGACGTGGCAATGATCTCGGCGTTGTCGACCAAGATGTTTCCGAAACAGTGGTCACCGTTGGCATGTGTGTTGACCACCTGGGCGATCGGCGAGGCGTTGGTGACCGACCGCATCGAATCGAGCATCCGCTGTGTCAGCTGCAGATCGAACAGCGTGTCGACCAGCAGCGATGCCCCGTCGCCGATGATGAGACCGGCGTTGCTCCAACCCCAACTGCCGTCGGGTTGCAGGTAGGCGTGACAACCGTCGGCGACCTCGTGAAGCCCGCGCGTGTAGTCCTCTGGCATGCGCCAGTCCTATCACGCGCCGCCAGTCGGCGCGACCTCGAAACCGGCTCGACAAACGGAGCATTACAGTGCGGTCATGCGTCAACTGAGCGGCATCGATGCGAGCTTCTTGAACATGGAGACAGCAAGCACGTTCGGCCACGTTTCGTCGCTCAACATCTACGATCCCAATGGCGCGCCTGGCGGTGCTGGTCTTGAGGCGACCAAGCAGATCATCCTCGAGCGCATCGATCAGCTCGCTCCGTTCCGCAGACGATTGGTCGAAGTTCCCCTCGGTCTCGATCTGCCGTATTGGATCGAGGATCCCGATTTCGACATCGACTTCCACGTCCGCCATCACGCAGTCGCACCTCCCGGCACGCCACAGCAACTGGCCGAAGCCATCAGCAGGATCGTCGGCCGTCCACTCGACAGGGCCAGGCCGCTCTGGGAGCTGTACGTGATCGAGGGTGTCGACGAGGGCCGCCAGATCGCCCAACTCACCAAGGTGCACCACGCAGCGATCGACGGAGCATCAGGTGCCCTGATGCTGGCGGCCATCCTCGACCTCGATCCCAATTTTCGACCGATCACCGGCCCATCGCCGTGGGAGCCGGAAACCGTGCCGAGCGACGAGGAGATGTTGCGGATCACGCTCGGCGAATATCTCCGGCGACCCGAGAAGATGATTCGACTCGGCGTGCGCACAGTACGCGAGCTCGCCACGGCAACCCGTTCGGGCGGGCTTCGGGCGATCGCCGACATGGTCGCCCAGCCAATGCCGGGCCCCGTGGGCACGCTGATGCGCCACCGACTGCGATCGCAGTACGGCGAAGACACCGACAAGCCACCGGCGCTGCCACCGACGCACGCGCCGCGCACGCCGTGGAATCAGGCCATCACCCCGCATCGGCGATTCGCCTACACGACAGTCGCGCTCGACGATGCCAAGACCGTTCGCCGCGCCTTCGGATGCACCTTCAACGATGTCGTGATGACTTTGTGCTCCGGCGCGCTGCGCAGCTACCTGCTCCACCACGACTGTTTGCCAAAGGAGAGCCTCATCGCCATGGTGCCGGTCAGCGTGCGCAGCGGAAACGAGACCGATGCGTACCAGAACCGGGTTTCGGCTCTCCTGGCCGACCTGGCGACCAACCAGAAAGATCCAGTCAAGCGCCTGCGACGCGTGCAACAAAGCATGAACGCCGCAAAAGACAGCCACGCCGCGATTCCCGCCGAGATGCTGATGGACTACACCCAGTTCGCTCCCCCGGCCATCGCTGCTCGGGCAATGCGGATGGCCAGCCGGCTGCGCATCGCCGACCGCATGAACCCACCGTTCAACCTGGTCATCTCCAACGTGCCCGGGCCGAACGCACCCCTGTACATGGCCGGCGCCAAACTGCTGCACTTCTACCCCGTGTCGGCACTCGCCGATGGCCAGGGGCTGAACATGACCGTGCAGAGCTACAACGGAAACCTCGACTTCGGATTCATCGCCTGCCGCGAACTGGTCCCCGACGTTTGGCTGCTGACCGAGTTGCTGCAGGCCGCAATGAAAGAACTGCTCGCCTCCATCCCCGCCTAGACCCCAGGCGGCGCGATCCGGAGCACACGTGAGTCGGGTGCCGCGCCACACGCGCGATCGGGCTCACACGTGAGTCAGTTGCCGGGCCGGAGTCGGCGCGATCCGGGGCACACGTGAGTCCGGTGCCGCGCCACACGTGCGATCGGGCTCACACGTGAGTCAGTTGCGTGCGGCTCATCCCTCATCGGGGGGAACGGGGGTGGTGGCTGTGGGGAGGCCGACGAGGTGGCCGATGTCGTTGTAGCGGATCAGGCGCCAGAGGTTGTCCTTGATCAGTTGGATCTCGGTGATCGAGGTGTTGAGGGTCTGGATTTCGAAGGCGCCGGTCGGGGGCGACTTCAACGCCAGCCGAAGCGCGGCATCGACGACCCCGCCATGACAGGCCACCACGACGGTCTTGTCGGCGTAGGTATCGATGATGCGGCGGATGGTCTGGCCGATTCGAAATTGAAACGCAGCAATCGTCTCACCGCCGGGAAAGCTGGTTCCGAACGGATCGCCCTCCCACCAGCCACCGCCATACCGCTCGATGTAGTCGTCGAAGCCCATCCCATCACAATCGGGACCGGGATCGTGTTCGCCGAAGCCCTCATCCTCGATCACCGGCAGCCCACCGAGGGCCGGGGCGATGATCTCGGCGGTCTCACGGGCGCGGGAGTAATGGCTGGAGATCAAGACATCGGCGTTGATCTCGTGGCCGATCGCTAGTCGATCTCGCAGTCGTTCGGCCTGCTGGCGGCCGAGCGGGGAAAGCCCGCTGCAGGTTCGATGCCCCCCGATCACCCTGGACACCGTTGTCTTCGATTCTCCGTGGCGGATCAACACGAGGCGGGTCACAAGGCGGGGAGCTTACTTTTCGTTCGCGTGCGACCGCCTGTCCGGGTCGCTGCTCTAGGTTCACATAGGTGCTCGGAGTCGACAGGTTGACCATTCGATCAACCGCCACAGACCCTCGCGCTGCCACATTGCTGGCCGATGCCCATGCCCTCGGCTTGACCGATATCACCGCGATCGACGTCGCTGACCTGGTCTTTCTTGCCGGCGGCAGTGATCGGACGCAACTTCACGCGCTCCTGGTGGATCCGTTGCTGCAGACCGGCGAGTGGACCGTGCCGGCAACGAAGGCGATCGAGACGGCACTACTGCCAGGTGTGACCGATGCCTCGGCCCAGGCCGTGGCTCTCGCCGCCGAGACGATCGATGCGCCTATCGCCGCGGTGGCCACCGGCACGCGCTACGAGGTACACGGCAATGTCGACGACGAAACGATGGCGGTGCTCGCCAGACGTCTTTTGGCCAACCCGGTCATCGAGCGATGGGCGACGGGAACGATCGAGCCGACGTTCGTCGACGACGAGGCAACGGCCGGCACCGGTGTCGAGCTTGTCGAGCTCGAAGGCCTCGATGACGATGCCCTCGCGGCCCTCAACCGTGAGCGCGGCCTGTCGCTCGACCCGGCCGAGCTACGCGCTATTGCTGCTCACTTCCGCCAAGCCGGTCGAGCCGCGACCGACGTCGAGCTGGAGACTTTGGCCCAGACATGGAGCGAGCACTGCGCTCACAAGACTTTCAGGGCCCGCATCACCGACGCCGATGGCCAAGTCATCACCCCGCTCCTCCAACAACTGCGCGACGCGACGACTGCCATCGACGCGCCGTTCTTGCGCAGCGCGTTTGTCGGCAACGCAGGAATCGTCTCGTTCTCCGAAGGCACGACCATCGCCGTCAAGGCGGAAACGCACAACCACCCATCGGCGATCGAGCCGTTCGGCGGTGCGAACACCGGCGTCGGTGGAGTCATTCGCGATGTCATGGGCGCCGCCCACCGCCCGATCGCCGTCACCGACGTCTTGTGCTTCGGCCCGACCGATCTCGATCCCTCGCTCGTGCCCGATGGTGTGCTGCACCCACGGCTCATCGAGAGCGGTGTCGTCGCCGGGGTCGCCGACTATGGCAACAAGATCGGCCTTCCCACCGTTGCCGGCGCGGTGCTCTACGACCCGGGATACATCGCAAACCCCCTGGTGTACTGCGGATGCATCGGTATCGCCGACGACGCTCCCCTGCCGACAGGCCCTCACGTCGGTGACCTCGTGGTAGTGCTCGGCGGCCGAACCGGACGCGATGGTCTACGCGGCGCAACGTTCTCCAGCGCAACGATGGATGCGACCACCGGCGATGTCGCCGGTGCGAGTGTGCAGATCGGTGATCCAATCGTCGAGAAGTTGTTGATCGATGTGTTGCGCGACGCCACAGGGCTGTTCACAGCCATCACCGATTGCGGAGCTGGCGGACTGTCATCAGCGATCGGCGAAATGGCCGAGGGAATCGGCGCCGATGTCGACTTGGCCGTTGCCCCGCTGAAATACCCGGGCCTGCGGCCATGGGAGATCTGGCTCAGCGAGGCGCAAGAACGAATGGTGGTAGCGGTCCCGAATTCGGCCCAAGATTCGGCGTGGTTGCAATTGCAACAACGCTGCGAACTTCACGGCATCGAAGCAACCGCACTGGGAACGTTCACGGGCGACAACATGTTGCATGTCCGCCACGGCGACACGACCGTCTTGCATCTCGACACACATTTTCTCCACGATGGCAGGCCACAGCGCGACATGGAAGCGGTGCTGCCGGCACCCGACCACGACACCGCAGCTGCCCCCGCGTGCCCGGATGTGACCGCGACGCTGCTGGCACTGCTTCGCCATCCGAACATCGCTTCGAAGGAATCGGTGATCCGCCGGTACGACCACGAGATCCTCGGCAGCACCGTGGTGCGACCCCTCGTCGGCCGTCGTCGCGACGGTCACGCCGATGGTGTCGTGATCGCCGATCCGGCCGACACCCACGGGCTGGCAATCGGCATCGGCGTCAACCCGTGGTTCGGCGAACTGGACCCCTACCGAATGGCCCACGCTGTGGTCGACGAAGCAATCCGCAATGTCGTCGCAGTTGGTGCCGACCCCGACAAGATCGCTCTGCTCGACAACTTCTCGTGGGGCGATCCACGCCGGCCGTCGACACTCGGCGAGCTCGTCGAAGCTGTGCGCGGTTGCTGCGATGCGTCGGTCGCACATCACGCGCCGTTCGTGAGCGGCAAGGATTCGTTGAACAACGAATATCTCGGAACCGATGGGGCCCGCCATTCTGTTCCGCCGACCTTGGTCATCACCGCCATTGCTCACGTCCCCGATGTCAACGCCGCGGTGACTCCTGATCTGAAGCGTGCCGGAAACGTCGTCGTGCAAATCGGCTCGACGTCATGCGAATTCGGTGGCAGCCACTTCGGCAAGGTGCACGAGATGTCATCGCCGGCGACGGTGCCTGCACCCGACGTCGCAGCACACACCCGGTACCGACGATTGCACCAAGCGCTGCGATCCGGGCGTGTCACGGCATGTCACGACCTGAGTGAGGGCGGACTCGCGGTTGCGCTCGCCGAGATGGCAATTGCCGGGCGCCTCGGCTTGTCGATCGAAACGCTGCCCGGCCCCGACTCGGTGTCGGCGTTGTTCAGCGAATCGTCGAGCCGCTTTGTCTGTGAACTCGCTCCCGGCGACGTGGCATGGCTCGGTGAGCAACTCGACGAATCGGTCACCGTCCTCGGCACGGTCACCGATGCACCGGCCTTCACCCTCCCCGGCTATCCGCCGATCTCGCTCGACGAACTCGTCGCCGCATTCGGAGCTGAACAGTGAGCCGGCCAACCGCACTTGTGCTGGCCGCGGCGGGCACCAACCGCGATCACGACGTTGCGTTCGCCCTCGACCTGGCGGGTGCCGAGGCGCGCATCACACTGCTGTCGGAACTGATCCGGCGGCCGGCCTTGCTCAACGGGGGACAAATGCTCGTCATTGCCGGCGGGTTCAGCTACGCCGACGCAGTTGGCGCGGGACGAATGTTCGCCTTGCAACTCGAGCACCGTGTGGGTGACGTGTTGAGAGAATTCGTCGCAGCAAAGAAACCCGTGATCGGGATCTGCAACGGTTTCCAAGTGTTGACCCGAACCGGCCTGCTACCGGGCGCGCTGGGCCACAACGCAAGTGGGCACTTCCAGTGCGAGTGGGTCACGTTGAAGGCGCGTCCCAGTCGGTGCATCTGGACGACCGAGATGGCCACGATCGACTGCCCCATCGCCCACGGCGAGGGCCGCTACACACATCCGGATCCGGTCGCGCTGGCCGCCGCAGGGCAGGTCGCGCTGCGCTACGCCGGCAACAATCCCAATGGCTCGGTCGACGACATCGCCGGGGTCTGCGACACCAGTGGTGTCGTCTTGGGCCTGATGCCGCATCCGGAGAATCACGTCGTCGCTCGGCAGTACCCAGGTTTCACCCACGGTGTTCCGGGTGCACTAGGGCTAACGCTGTTCGAACAGGGCGTTCGCTACGCCAAGGAGCGATAGCAATGAACACTCCCTTCCTCGACATCGACCTCTCCCTCGCCGATCGCCGCGACGGCAAGGTGCGTGTGTCCTATGCGTACGGCAGCAACCAACGTCTGTTCGTAACGACCGATCGACTCTCGGCATTCGACCGGGTGATCGCCGGCGTTCTGTACAAGGGTCAGGTTCTGAATCAACTCAGCGCATGGTGGTTCGAACGTACGGCGGACGTGGTCGACAACCATGTCATCGATCTTCCCGATCCCAATGTGTTGGTAGCCCGCGCCGCCCAACCGCTGCCCGTCGAGGTGATCGTGCGCGGCTACATCACCGGCGTCACCAGCACCTCGCTGTGGCGCCAGTACGCCGACGGGGCGCGCACCATCTACGGATATCACTTCTCCGACGGCCTCCGGAAGAACACCGATCTGCCCGCTGCGATTGTCACGCCGACGACGAAGGCCGAAAACGGCAGCCATGACGAACCGTTGAGCCCCAGCGACGTCACGCGCAAAGGTCTCGTCGCTGCCGGGTTGTGGCGCGCCGTCGAAGCCGCCGCGCTCGAACTGTTCGCCCGCGGGCAGGAGTTGGCCAGGCAGTCGGGACTGATCCTTGCGGATACGAAGTACGAGTTCGGAACGACACCCTCCGGCGACCTGCTGTTGATCGACGAGATCCACACGCCCGATTCGTCGCGCTATTGGGTGGCCGACAGTTACGAGGACAGACTGAGTCGCGACGAGGAACCAGAAAGCCTCGACAAAGAGGTCATCCGCCGAGCGTTGATCGACGCCGGTTACGACGGCCACGGCATGCCACCGACGCTCGAAGCCGCCGTGTGGGAGGCCACATCCCGGCGCTACATCGACGCATACGAACGCTTGACCGGGCTGACATTCCAGCCCGGCAGTTACCCGGTCGAAGACCGGATCAGGGAGGTTCTCGGGCATGCTGCCTGATCAAACACCAGTGAACTTCACGGGGCGGGCGAGGTACGACTCCGACGCATACGGCTCCGATTCACCGCACGAAGAATGCGGCGTGTTCGGCGTCTCGACACCGCATGGCGAGGGTGTCGCCCAGACGGTTTTCTTCGGGTTGTTCGCATTGCAACATCGCGGGCAGGAAGCCGCTGGGATCGCCGTCAGCGACGGGAGTCGCGTCCGTCTCCACAAGGACACGGGTCTCGTGACCAATGTGTTCACTCAGGCGACCATGAACACGCTCGCGGGCTATCACGGCATCGGCCACACCCGGTACAGCACCACCGGCGCCAATGCCCAACGGAACCACCAGCCCTTCCTGGTCGAAACGATGCACGGCCCGCTCGCACTCGCCCACAACGGCAACCTGGTCAACGCCCCGGCGCTGCGCGACGAACTGCTGACCCGAGGGTTCGGCCTCACCGCAACCAGCGACACCGAGGTCATGACGCTGATGCTCGCCGCCGCCGGCGGGAAGACGTGGGAAGACCGTGTCGAGCGAACATTGCCGGCATGGAAGGGTGCGTACTCGTTGGTGATCTTGGCTGCCGATCGAGTGATCGCCGTTCGCGACCCGTGGGGTTTCCGGCCGATGAGCGTCGGTCGCCTTCCGCACGGCGGCTACGCGGTTGCCTCCGAGACATGCGCGCTCAGCACGCTTGGTTGCCTCGAGATCAGCGAAGTGGCGCCGGGCGAAATCGTCACACTCAACGGCGCTGAGATGACCCGTCGCCAAGCACTGACTCCAGCCGCTCGCTCGGCTCGGTGCACGTTCGAGTTCGTGTACTTCAGTCGCCCCGACAGTGTGTGGGCGGATCGCAACATGCACCACGTACGCCAGCGCCTCGGCGAAGAGCTGGCCGCAGAAGCGCCCGCCGCGGCTGACGTGGTGATCCCGGTCCCCGACTCGTCGATCCCAGCAGCAATCGGCTTCAGCAGGGCCAGCGGAATTCCTCACAACGACGGGCTGATCAAGAATCGATACATCGGCCGCACGTTCATCGAACCGACCCAGGACCTGCGCGATCGTGGCGTCGCCTTGAAGTTCAACGCCCTGGCAGAGAACCTCGCCGGCAAACGGGTCGTCATGATCGACGATTCGCTGGTACGCGGCACAACCGCAGGCCCGCTTGTGAAGCTGCTCCGCGAAGCCGGCGCCACCGAAGTGCATGTACGCATCACCTGCCCGCCCATCACCCATGCCTGCCACTTCGGTGTCGACATGGGACACGACGGCGACCTGATGGCCGCGCGCCTGACCGTCGAGGAGATTCGAGCCCACATCGATGCCGACTCGTTGGCATTCCTGTCGCTCGACGGGATGATGCGGGCAATCACGATCGACCCCGGCGACAACAAGGTCAACGGCGACGCCGAGGGATATTGCAACGCCTGCTTCACCGGTCGTTATCCGATGGAGGTTGCCGAGGCGCAAGCCAAGCTGGCCTTCGAGGGCGTACTGGCATGAGTCACGAGCGGGAATGGTTGGCCGTCTGCGCGAGCGAACAAAGCGTCCGCGGCTCTGTGCGCTCGCACAAAGCCGGCGCACGGGCCGTTCGACCATGAGGGTCCTCGTGATCGGTTCGGGTGGGCGCGAGTCCGCCATCGCCTGGGCGTGCCGCGGGCACGGTCACGAGGTGACGATCGCCGCCGATCTGGCACCGGATGCGAAGCCCGACTTGGTCATCGTCGGACCCGAGACGGCGCTGGCCGCCGGGGTGGCCGACGAGTGTCGCCGTCGTCGCGTCCCGTGCTTCGGCCCAACTGCCGATCTCGCTCGCCTCGAGTCGTCGAAGGGCTACGCCCGCGAATTGGCGGCTTCGCTCGGCTTGCCGTCACCGCGCTATCTGGCGACGTCGTCGGCCGACGAAGCCACCGCGTGGTGGCGGGCACTCGGCGCCGCTGTCGTGGTGAAACAGGACGGACTAGCGGCTGGCAAAGGCGTCATCGTGCCGGGTAACGACGACGAGACGCGCGAAGCGATCGTCTCGCTCAGCGCCCTCGGACCGATCGTCGTCGAGGAGCGCCTCACCGGTCCGGAATGCAGCCTGATGGCACTATGCGACGGCAAGGTAGCGCGGCCGCTGCCGATCGCCCAGGACCACAAACGAATCGGCGAAGGTGACACCGGCACGAACACCGGTGGAATGGGCGCCTATGCCCCCGCCCCAATCAACCACGACGCTCTCGAGCTGACCGCCACGTTCGTCCAGCCGGTCATCGACCACTTTGCTGCCGCGGGCACACCGTATGTGGGAGTGCTCTACGCAGGGTTGATGCTGACCACCGACGGACCGCGGTTGATCGAGTTCAACTGCCGGTTCGGCGACCCCGAGGCGCAGGCCGTGTTGCCGCTGCTCGACTCGGATCTCGCCACGCTGGCAATGGCCTGCTGCCAGGGCGCGCTGGCCGAATCGTCAGTGGTTATTCGTGACGGGGCGACGTGCACCGTGGTCGCCGCGGCTCCGGGATACCCAACGCAGCCGGTCACCGGTCAGGCCATCACCGGTCTCGATCTCGACAACGACGATGCGCTCGTCTTCCTCGCAGGGACCGCCGGCTCCACGGTGACCGGTGGACGCGTGCTCGCCGTGACCGGCCTGGGCGGCTCGCTAGGTACCGCCCGCGACAACGCCTACTCCCGGCTCTCGTCGATTCACTTCGACGGCAAGCAGGTACGCAACGACATCGGCTGGCGCGCCGCCGGAGCAATGTTGACCTCATACGCCGCGGCCGGCGTCGACATCGACGAAGGCACCCGCGCTGTCAGCCACATGAAACAGGCGGTCGAGCGCACCCACGGACCCGCCGTGTTACGCGGGGTCGGCAGCTTCGGTGGTGCGTTCAGCGGCAAGGCCATCAAGGCGATGGACGAGCCGGTGCTGGTCGCCTCGACCGACGGCGTCGGCACAAAGGTCGAACTGGCGGCACGCCTCGGCCGTTATCGCGGCGTTGGCGCCGACATCGTCAACCACTGCATCGACGATGTTCTGGTGCAGGGAGCGAGGCCGCTGTTCTTCTTGGACTACATCGCTTCGAGCAAGATCAACGCCGAGGATGTCGCCGAGGTGGTGACCGGGATGGCGGAGGCGTGTGAGGCAGCAGGATGTGCGTTGCTCGGTGGTGAAACGGCTGAGATGCCGGGTGTCTACGCGCCCGGTGCGTTCGACATCGCCGGCACGCTCGTCGGGATCGTCGAGCAGCGCGATATGTTGCCCCGCGGCGAACTTCACGTTGGAGATGCGCTGATCGGTGTGGCCTCGAACGGCCCGCACACCAATGGCTATTCACTGCTGCGCAAGATCTTCGAGTGGTTGCCGATGGATTCCACGCCGCCGGGCTTCGACCGACCCCTCGGCGAAACCCTGCTCGTGTCGCACCGCAGCTACCTCGATGTGCTCACCGACGCACTGGCCGGTGGAAAGGTCAAAGCGCTGGCGCACATCACCGGTGGCGGCCTGCCCGAAAACCTTCCCCGCGTGCTGCCCGACGACTGCGACGCCAGCATCGAGCTTGGTTCGTGGCAGGTGCCACCGCTGTTCCAACTGGTCCGCGAGTTGGCCACCCAACTCGATGCTTACGAGCTGTACCGCACGCTGAACATGGGCATCGGCATGGTGCTGGTGTGCTCGCCGTCTGACGTTGCCGCGGTGCAACACAGCATCAACGAACCGACGTGGGTCATCGGCCAGCTCGTCGCTACATCGAACCTCGAGCGGCGGGTGCATCTGCGATGACCCGCCTCGTCGTGCTCGCCTCCGGAGAAGGAACGAATCTGCAGGCGATCCTCGACGCCTGCGCAGATGGTCGTCTCCCGGCACGGGTCGCCGCGGTCGTCTCCAACAAGCCGGGCAGCGGCGCATTGCAGCGCGCCGCTGACGCAGGCGTTCCCTTCGTACACGTCGCACCACATCCCGGCGAACCGCGGGCAGACTACGACGCCCGGCTCGCTGACATCGTCACCGGCTTCGACCCCGATTGGGTCGTGCTCGTCGGGTGGATGCGCCTGTTGTCGATGAGCTTCCTCGGCTGGTTCCCCGGAATGGTCGTCAACCTGCACCCAGCCCTGCCCGGCGAGCTCCCAGGCGTCGACTCCGTCGAACGGGCGTGGCACGAAGCCCAAGCAGGCTGCCGCGACCAGACCGGTGTCATGGTCCACCTCGTTCCCGACGAAGGCGTCGACGACGGGCCGGTGCTGGCTACGGCAACAGTCTCAATTCACCCCTCAGACACCCTCGAGAGCCTCACCAAGCGAGTTCATGGCGTGGAACACCGCCTGCTTGTCGAAACTCTCGCTACCTTGTGCACGACAGGAGCAAACGCATGAGCACCCAAGAATTCTTCGACCGCTTCGAAGCCCTCACATTCGACGATGTGGTGATCGTCCCCGGCTACAGCGACGTGTTGCCGGATACGGTCGACACCACAGCCATATTCGCCGCCGACATCACCCTCAACGTGCCGATCGTCTCGGCCGCGATGGACAAGGTCACCGAAGCGCGAATGGCAATCGCCGCTGCCCGCGAAGGCGGCATCGGGGTCATTCACCGCAACATGTCGATCGAGGATCAGGCCGCGGAAGTGCAGAAGGTCAAGCGCAGCCAGAGCGGGATGATCACCGATCCGGTCACGTTGTCGCCCACAGCCACGCTGCACGACGCCGAGGCGCTGATGAACCGATTCAAGTTCAGCGGCGTCCCGATCACCGACGCGGATGGGCGCCTGGTCGGCATCCTCACCAACCGCGACACCCGGTTCTGCTCCGGTGCCGACTTCGACCGGCCGGTCACCGAGTTCATGACATCCAGCGGTTTGGTCACCGCCTCGGAAGGCACGACGTTGGAACAGGCAAAGGCCATCCTGCAGAAGCATCGCATCGAGAAGTTGCCGCTGGTCGACGCCGAGAACCGCCTGATCGGCCTCATCACGGTGAAGGACATCCTCAAGCGCCAGGAGTTCCCAAACGCCACTCGCGATTCCGCGGGACGGTTGCGCTGTGCCGCGGCGGTCGGCGTCGGTGCCGATCTCGAACAACGCGTCGAGGCATTGTTCGCTCAATCGGTCGATGCTGTCGCACTCGACACGGCTCATGGTCACTCCGCCGGAGTGATCAAGGCGATCGAACGCATCAAGTCGTCGTGGCCGTCGCTCGCTGTCGTCGCCGGCAATGTCGTCACCGAAGAGGGCGTCGATGCACTGGCCGCAGCTGGAGCCGATGCCATCAAGGTCGGCGTTGGCGCCGGATCGATCTGCACCACTCGCGTCGTCAGTGGCGCGGGTATGCCGCAGTTGTCGGCGATCTACTTCACCTGCAAGCAGGCGCGCAAACGGGGCGTGCCGATCATCGCCGACGGGGGCATCACCTACTCGGGCGACATGGTCAAGGCGCTGGCGGCTGGCGCCGACACTGTGATGCTCGGTTCACTGCTCGCCGGCACCGACGAGGCACCGGGCGAACTCGAGCTGTTCGAAGGACGTCGCTACAAGAGCTACCGCGGCATGGGTTCGATGGGCGCGATGCAGGGCCTTGGGGCCGATCGCTACGCAACCGCTCAGTCGACGGTGGCAGCGGCCACACGCAAGCTGGTTCCCGAGGGAATCGAAGGTCGAGTCGCCTATGCCGGGACGTTG
>JAENVT010000452.1 GCA_016650435.1 Ilumatobacteraceae bacterium | reverse complement strand
GATGGAAGAGTCCGGCGTGTTCGAAAAGGCCGCCCTCGTGTTCGGCCAGATGGACGAGCCGCCGGGTGTACGGCTGCGCGTTGCCTTGTCGGCGCTGACCATGGCCGAGTACTTCCGCGACGTTCAGAACCAGGACGTGTTGCTGTTCGTCGACAACATCTTCCGCTTCGTGCAGGCCGGCTCCGAGGTCTCGACGTTGCTCGGTCGTATGCCGTCCGCCGTGGGCTACCAGCCGACGTTGGCCGACGAGATGGGTCAGTTGCAGGAGCGAATCACTTCGACTCGTGGCCGCTCCATCACGTCGCTGCAGGCCGTCTACGTGCCCGCCGACGACTACACCGACCCGGCACCGTTCACCACCTTCACCCACCTCGACGCGACCACCGAGTTGAGCCGCCAGGTCGCCGCGCTCGGCATCTATCCAGCTGTGGATCCGTTGGCGTCGACGTCGACCATTCTTCAGCCCGACGTCGTCGGCGATCGCCATTATCTAGTGGCCCGCGGTGTGCAGGAGAACCTGCAGCGATACAAGGAGCTGCAAGACATCATCGCCATCCTCGGTCTCGACGAACTGTCAGAAGAGGATCGCCTGACAGTGTCGCGAGCTCGCAAGATCCAGCGGTTCTTGTCGCAGCCATTCTTCGTCGCCAAGGTATTCACCGGCATCGAAGGCGAGTTCGTCGAGGTCGAAGAAACCGTCGAGAGCTTCGAGGCGATTCTTCGCGGCGACATGGACGAAGTACCCGAGCAGGCGTTCTTGAACGTCGGCGGCGTCGAGCAAGTGATGGCCAAGGCCAAGTCGCTCGCCGAACAGGTCGCGTGACGAGCCATGGCGACGATGCAGGTCGAGTTGGTTTCACCCGAGAAGGTTGTCTTCTCGGGTGAGGCAACCCAGGTGATCACACGCACCCTTGGCGGTGGCGAGATCGCTTTCCTACCTGGTCATGCCCCATTTCTTGGTGCGCTCACCGAGAACCACACCCGAATCACGCTGGCCGATGGCACGCAGCTCGACGTCGCTGTCCACGGCGGTTTCGTGCAGGTCGGCAACAACAAGGTCAGCATCCTCAGCGACATCGCCGAGCTCAGTGATCAGATCGACAGGGCCCGAGCGACGGCCGCGAAGGAACGGGCGGAAGCGGCCTTGCGTGGCAATGAAGCCGACCCCGAAGCCGAGGCTGCATTGAGCCGGGCCAACGCCCGCCTCAACGCATCCGGCGGCATCTCCGCTGCCACCCACTGACGCATGACAGCTTCATACCCGTTCACGTCGGCGTTGATCACCGGTGCATCGAGCGGGATCGGCGAGGCAATGGTGGACCTGCTCGGCGAGGCCGGCATACCTCAGGTCATCGTTGCCCGACGCGTCGACAGGCTCGATGAACTGGCGGCACGTTACGAGGGGGTCGAGGTGTTGGCAGCAGACCTTACGACTACCGAGGGAGTCGACTCGGTCGTGCGTCGTATCACCGACCCCGAGCATCCCATCGACCTCGTCGTCAACAATGCCGGGTTCGGGACGTCGGGCGATTTTCATCTGCTGGATCCCGAACGGATGAGCGCCGAGATCGCCCTCAACGTGTTGGCATTGACGCTGATCAGTCGAGCCGCGCTTGGCGTGATGGTGCCAGCGGGTCGTGGCTATTTGCTGAACGTCAGCAGCGTCGCCGGCTTTCAACCGGCGCGAAAGCTCGCCGTGTACGCGGCGACCAAGGCGTACGTGACGTCGTTGTCGGAGAGCCTTCACGAGGAGGTGCGCGGCATCGGTGTGCATGTCACGGCGTTGTGCCCTGGCCTGACCCGCACCGAGTTTCAGAGCGTCAGCCGAACGGAGTCGTACACGACGCAGTATCCATCGATGGCGTGGATGTCGGCGACCGATGTGGCTGAGGCCGGTCTGCACGATGTCGCCAGAGGTGACGCCCTGTCCGTACCGGGCGCGATCAACAAGGCGTTGGCCGCGATGTCCGGAGTCGCTCCGCGGACTGTGGCGAGACGGATCTCCAGCCTCGTTCAGCGTCGCTGACGGAGCGTTGTTGGGCAATCGAG
>JAENVT010000451.1 GCA_016650435.1 Ilumatobacteraceae bacterium | reverse complement strand
TTCATCACAAGCCGCGTTGCCGTGAAGACGACCGCGACGGTGGCCATCGCAGGCAAGGTCCGGCGAATGAGCAGGCCGGCGGTGACGCCGAGCGCGAGGCCGAAGGCGGCGTAGCCGATGGGGACGATGTCGCGTGCGTCGAATGTAGAAAACGCGTTCAGTTCCACCTTGTCGTGTGGGCTGTTCCACAACGTGCTCATCAGACTGAGTAGTCCGGCGACAGCCATGCTGGCCACCAGGATCACCGCGACTTTCATGGCCAACCAGCGGGTCCGCGTCACACTCTGCGTCCAGGCCAGCCGATACGTGCCGGTCTCGAGTTCGCGGGCGACCAGCGGCGCGCCCCAGAAGACACCGATGATGCCGGGTACGACAAGGACCAGGATGTCGAGCCAATTGCGGATCTCTTTGTGACTCTGCAGGAAGGCGCTGATCGTCGTCTCCGAGCAGCCCTGCGCTGCGCACGGCGAGATCATCGTGTTGTACAAGTGGACCAAACCGGGTCCGGTGAGCACCAAGCACACCGCGACGATCGCCAGGCCGGCGATCGCCACGAGCGTCTGGGTGCGCGACTGCAACCAAGCGAAGCGGATCATCGGACCACCGCCAACGCTGATCGCCCGCTGGGTTTGGCTTGGCGCGATCGGCCCATGTAGGCGAGCACGAGATCCTCGAGGCTCACCGGCGTGACGTTCCACGCCGGGTCGTGGATCGGATCGTCGGTGCGCACGAGAAGCGTCGTCTGCTTGTCTGTGTGACTGTGCTCGATGACCTCCTGGTTTGACGGGAGCGTGGCCAGATCTCGGCGCGGCCCGGACAGGCGTCGGTGCGATGCCAGCAAATCGCTGACATCCCCACACACCTGCACTTCGGAAGCCACGAGCACGATGAGGTAGTCGCAGACCCGTTCGAGGTCGGCGACGAGGTGCGAAGACAGCACGACGCTGACGCCGTGCACGGCGACGATCTCCATCAAGCTCTGCAGGAACTCGCGTCGAGCGAGAGGGTCGAGGCTGGCAACCGGCTCGTCGAGGAGGAGCAGCTCGGGTCGTTTGGCGATCGCCATCGTGAGAGCCAGCTGGGCGCGTTGGCCGCCCGAGAGCGAGCCGGCTCGCTGGCGCGGATCCAAGTCGAGTTGTTCGATGCGGCTCTCGGCCATCGAGGCATCCCAATCCGGATTGAGCCAGGCGCCCATCCGGAGATGGTTGGCGACCGACAGCCGTGAATACGCCGGAGTGTCCTGGGCGACGAAGCCCACCCGCGCGAGTTGTGCCGGGCCGTCGGCAGGACGGCCGCCGAGAACCGTGATGGAGCCCGACGTTGGTGCGAGCAATCCCATCGCAAGATGCAACAGGGTGGTCTTGCCGGCACCGTTGGGACCAACGAGCCCAACGACCTTGCCTTCGGGGATGGCGAGTGTGCAGTCGCGCAGCGCCCAACGACGCCCATACCTCTTGCCGAGACCGCTGGTTTCGAGAACGGCGGTCATGCGACCCCCTCCGCGAAGTTGTTGCGGATCGCTGTCTTGTAGATGGCCTCGATGTCGTCGGGACCGAGGCCGGCCTCACGCGCCGCTCGCAGCCACTCGCTCATCGATGCGAGGAACCGTGACTGCGCGGCCGGGTCGGTGTGGGGGAGCGACCGGACGATGAACGTGCCCATTCCGGGTCTGGCCCTGACGAGACCTTCGCGCTCGAGGTCGCGATAGGCCTTGAGGACCGTGTTCGGGTTGATCGCCAGCTTGGCGACCACTTGCTGGGCAGTCGGCAGCTGATCGCCCGGCTCGAGCATGCCCAGTTGCAGCGCCTGATGGACCTGCTGCACAAGTTGCATGTACGTCGCGACACCCGAAGCAATGTCGAGCTGGAACTCAATCATCTATCCTACTTCCACTAAGTGATTAGTGGAAGAGTACATTCGTGGTGAAATGATTGGCAAGTCGCCACGGTTCGAGCGTCACACCTGTATTGTCGATCGCGCGGTATGTGGTCGCTGCGCTTCTATGCGTGCTGAGCGGGCAGTTGTCGTGTGCGGAAGCGGTGGGCTCCTGCACCTTTCACTTGGGATTCTTCCTCCCAGATCGGCGGCTCTCATGACACTGCATCGTGCAAAGCACATTCACGCGCTCAAGTCGACGTCACGATCCCGATGGGCCGCCATCGGTGCCGCAGTTGCCGTCGCAGTCGGAGGAGGCGGATTGCTGCATGCCGACGCCGCCGGCAGTGCGAACGCCACGCCGGCGGTATTCGTTGCCGTGTCGCCTTGCCGTTTGATGGACACACGTCCCGCGCCGAATTCGATTGGGCCGCGTTCGGTGCCAATGACAGCCGACGAGACGTACACGGTTTCCGTGCGCGGCACGAACGGCAACTGCACACTGCCGGACGATGTGCAGACGATCGTCATGAACGTGACTGCGACCGGCATGACCGCTTCGTCGTATTTGACAGTGTTCAGTGCGGGCATCGCTCGCCCCAATACCTCGAACCTGAACTGGACGACTGGGCAAGGTGACACCGCCAACGCGGTGACGTCGAACGTGTCGGCGTCTGGAGAATTGTCGTTCTACAACCAGCGAGGTTCGACCGATCTGGTCAGTGATGTCGTCGGTTACTACACCGATCAACCATTCGACGCGTTCTACACGAAGGCCGAAGTCGATGCCCTCATCGCCGCGAATCCGGCGGGTGTTGGGGCGACCGGCGCACAGGGCCCGCAGGGTGTTCCAGGACTGAAAGGCGATCAGGGCGATCAGGGCGACCAGGGCGACAAGGGAGACACCGGTGACAAGGGCGACACCGGCGACGCTGTGCTCGCCGGGCTGACCTGCACGACCGACCAGATCATCAAGTTCGACGGGACCGATTGGGTCTGCAGCGACGATGTTGACACGCTCGGGGCGTTGGACTGCACCATCAATCAGTCGATCGGTTGGGATGGTTCGGCGTGGGTGTGCCGCAGCGCACCGATCGTGGCGACCCTTTCATTGGGTGCGTTCGCGCCAACGTTTGGATCCATTGGCGCGATCTTCCAGGCGTACAGCCCCGACGTCGACCCCACTGGATTCTGCGACGGGTTCGGGTGCCACATCAGGCTCATCGACATCGTCGATCACACCACTTGCCAGGTGACCTTCAGCGGTAACGACGGCGCAAATCAGATGGAGTACTTCACCAACACAAATGATGTGTTCGTCTTTCCGTTGTTCGCGATCAATCACACTCAGCCGCTCTTCATCAATGTGACCTGCGCGATCTGAACGACGCTCAGGCGCTGACGATACGAAGGTTGTAGGTCCGCTCGAGCCGGCGTAGTGAGCGGTCGATGACTTCGTCGACGCTGAGTCCGGCGTCGTACGCGGGTGATACGAGCGGCGCCGCAGAATCAACCGTGATTACTGCGACACTTTTGGCGCGAGTCGCGGCAATCGAACCGTTGCGTTGATAGAAGGCGATGACCTCGTCGAACAGGGCTCCATCGACGTGCACCTCGGCACGACCCTTGAACCGGTAGCCGAGTCGTGTGATCGGATCGACGACGTTGACTTCGACGGCCGGGTTCGCCCGGAGATTCGCAATCGTGCCTGGCGAGACGATGTCGGCGAACACGAGGTGGTCGTCGTCCCAAACTGTCGTAGTGCCCTTCGGCGAAAGGTTCGGTGTTCCGTCAGGGCACACCGTGGCAACGAAACCCAGACTCTGTTCGCGGACGACTCGTTTCATGTCATCGGTCAAGATCGGCATACCGACATCATCGCGTCGGGATCACGCGTTGAGGAAGGCGTTCCATTCGATAGCGACGGCGTCGTTGTTGCCGGGCAATGCCTTGCCTTCGAGTTCGACACCCGGAGCCAGTCGGGCAAATGCCGCCGGTGGCACGTACACGCCGACCTGTGCCTGAAAAGGCGCCTGGCCGGCGATTGTCACCGACATCACCAGTCCCGTGGCCTCCTCGCCTGTCGACGTCTTCTGCCCAGGCAGTGGGATCACGGCAAGCACGGTTGCACGGCAAGGAACGCCGTTGGCGAGGATGCCGGCGGCACCGCCGACCGACGGATCCATCGGGTGCGAGGTGACCGGTACCGGCGCCTCGCCGTCGGATTGCACGAACACCTGCGGCGCCGTCTGGATGACCGTCTCGATGCTTCCGCCGGGCCCGATCGTCGCCCCGTCGAGCAGGTCACCAAGCCCGGCCCGTTGGAGCACCCCGGCGACGTCGTCGTTGATCGGCGGGCCGCTGCCGACTGGCGCGTCGAGCGCAGCCTTGAAGGAGTTGTCCTTCTGCTTGTCGATCGCCTTGCGATCGTGCGCCTCGTCGTACAGCACCTTGACTTCGTGGTTCTTCGGGTTGTACTGGACGCGGATCCTGTCGCCTACGGCCGGTGGACTCATCCGGCGTTGCTCGAGGTTGAGGCCGAGGTACGAGATGTGAGCCTCCGCTCGGAATGCGTCGTCGCCTTCGGGGTGAACCTCGACGACCAGATCGGAGCTCGAATCCAAGCCGGCGATGTTCTCCGCGGTCGAGACGTAGTTGCGGGCGACGATCACCGTTGCGTCGGCTTCTTTCCAACCTCGATGGAACATGGGCGCAGCCTACGAGGGCTTGGCCGTCGGAGTGTTTCCGGACACCCCGGGGTGGCTGCAAACACTCCGATAGGGCCAGGTCGAGCTGTCTGTGTGAGCGCACAGAGCCGCGGATCGTCTGTGAGCTCGCGCAGAAATCGAAAGCGTCACGCTCTCGATTCACTCCTGAGGCCGGGGTCGACGCGTACACGCTGGGATGTCGACAGCGCCGATCTGGCAGCCTTGAGCGATGGAACATTTCGACGGACGTATTGCTGTCGTCACCGGCGGGGGCTCCGGTATGGGACGCGAGCTGGTGCGCCAACTAGCTGCCGACGGATGTCATGTGGCGACGTGCGACGTCTCGGCCGACAACCTCGCAGAGACCGAGGAACTCGCCGAGGCCAACGCGGCTGCAGGCGTACGGGTGACGACGTCCGTGGCCGACGTATCAGACGAATCAGCCCTGCAAGTGTTCGCCGCCGCGGTTGCAGCAGAACACCAGACCGATCACATCAACCTGCTGTTCAACAACGCCGGTATCGGCGGTGGCGGCAGCTTCGTGCTCGACGAGCGAGTCGACTGGGAAACGACGTTCAACATCTGCTGGGGTGGCGTCTACCTGTGCACGCGCACGTTCCTGCCGATGCTGTTGGCGAGCACTGAAGGTCACGTGGTCAACACGAGCAGCGTCAACGGATTTTGGGCCTCGCTCGGTCTTGGAATTCCGCACACCGCTTACAGCGCAGCAAAGTTCGCGGTGAAGGGTTTCACCGAGGCGCTGATCACCGACTTCCGACTCAACGCCCCACACCTGCGGGCCTCGGTTGTCATGCCGGGCCACATCGGCACGTCGATCGTCATCAACTCGGGCAAGGTGTTGGGGCGCGAACCGAAGGAACTGACAGCGGAGCAGATCGCCGATTTGCGCACGAGGTTGGAACGCAGTGGCATCGATGTCGCCGGGGCGAGCGACGAAGACATCCGCCTCGGCATGCAGTTGCGCGGCGAGATGTTCCGCGACAACGCGCCGATGACCGCCGCCGAAGCAGCGGCCACGATCTTGGCCGGGGTACGCGCCAACGAATGGCGAATACTCGTCGGTGACGACGCCTTCGCTCTCGACGAGTTGGTCCGCGACAAGCCCGGCGAGGCGTACGAAGAGTCGTTCGTCGACATCTTGAAGTCACGTCAGATCTTCAGCTTCGGCCAATGATGGCGTAAGGATGTTGTACGCCGATCTTGTTGCCGCGTCACAACGAACCGCGGCAACGTCGAAACGCACCGAGAAAGTCGGTGCCCTCGCAGAGCTACTCCGGGGCACTCCGCCTGAAGAGGTCGAAGCGGCGATTGGGCTGCTGATCGGCGAGCCGCGCCAGGGCAGGCTCGGCGTCGGTTGGGCCATGCTGTCGAGCCTGCAGGTCACACCAGCACCCCAATCGTCACTGACGATTCACGACGTTGACGCGACGCTCTCTCGACTCGCCCGGATGGAAGGTGCAGGATCGCAAGGTGAGCGCCAGCGAGCGATGACCATGCTGTGGGCCGCGGCGACGGAAGCCGAGCAGAATCATCTCTATCGGGTGCTCACCGGCGAACTTCGCCAAGGCGCCAACGAAGGAGTTGTCGCCGACGCAGTCGCCAGGGCCAGTGGTCAGCCGATAGCTGCAGTCCGGAGGGCAGCGATGCTGCTCGGCAATCTCGGTGCTGCCTCGGTCAGGGCGCTCACCGGCCAGTCGCTCGACGTCGGTCTCACACCGTTGACGGCCGTGCAGCCGATGCTGGCCGGCACGTCTGCCAGCGTCACCGACGCCCTTGCCGAGCTCGGCGTGGCGAGCGTTGAATGGAAGCTCGACGGCATCCGCGTCCAGGCGCACAAAATTGGCGACGAAGTTCGACTCTTCAGCCGCGGTCTCAACGACATCACTGCTGGCTTGCCGGGTGTCGTCGACCTCGTCCGAAGGGTTCCGGTGAAATCAGTCGTGCTCGACGGCGAAGCACTGGGAATCGATGAAGACGGTCAGCCGCTGATCTTCCAAGACACGATGAGCGGACTGGCCGCCACCGGCGCGTACTTCTTCGATGTTCTGCACCTCGATGACCAATCGCTGATCGATCACCCGCTGCGCAGTCGACGATCGGCGTTGGAGACGTTGTTGCCCGTCACATCGAGGCTGCCGTCGATCGTCACGGCCGACGCCGACGAAGCCGAGGCGTTCGCGGCCGACGCCGTTGCAACCGGTCACGAGGGTGTGATGGTGAAGGCAATCGAGTCGCTGTACGAGGCCGGCAGGCGTGGCACAGGGTGGCGCAAGGTCAAACCGGTGCATACGGTCGACCTCGTCGTGCTCGCAGCCGAATGGGGCCACGGCCGACGCGTCGGGTGGCTCAGCAACCTGCATCTCGGGGCCCGTGGTGCAGACGGTTTCGTGATGGTCGGCAAGACGTTCAAGGGGATGACCGACGATCTGCTGCGCTGGCAGACAGAGGAGCTCCAGCGAATTGCGATCGCGACCGAAGGCCACACGGTGCATGTCAGACCTGAACTCGTCGTCGAGATCGCCCTCGACGGCGTACAACGGTCGACTCGCTACCCGGGTGGTGTCGCGCTGCGATTCGCCCGGGTGCGTCGCTACCGTCCCGACAAGACGGCGCAGGAAGCCGACACGATCGAGCGGGTGCAAGGAATGCTCGGCGGCGTTCGCTGAGGGTATGGTCGCACACGCGATGGCGACCTTGCGCTTCAACTTCGGGACGATGGGTTCTGGCAAGAGCACCATGGCCCTGCAGATCCACCACAACCTCGCCAGCCGCGAGCTGTACGGACTGCTGCTGACCAAGCTCGATCGAGAGGGTGCTCAGGTCACCAGCCGCCTTGGCGTTGCCGCCGAGGCAGTCGAGGTTGTACCGGATCTCGATCTCTACAAGCTGGCTGTCGATTACTGGCCGATCCACTACATGGTGTGCGACGAGGTGCAGTTCTACAGCGTGCAGCAGTGCGATCAACTGGG
>JAENVT010000450.1 GCA_016650435.1 Ilumatobacteraceae bacterium | reverse complement strand
GTCGTAGCCTTGCCCGGCGACTTCTTCCGCCTTGGAGTGGAAGTGGAACATCACAGAATCGGGCGGCACGGTGCCGTGGTCGGACGTGCGCAACGAAGGAAGACCGGTACGTCCGTCAGTGTGCAATCGCGTTGCTTTGCCGTCGTCGAGCACGGTGTACCGAACATCGATCACGCCCGTCGAAGCCAGCAGGGTGACGGACTTGATCTGCACACCCCAGGCGTGCTCGATCTCCGCGCTGCGCGGCATCACGAGACCTACCGTCGAGACGCTCCCCGCAGTGTTTCGGTCGGCCGACACCAAGCTACGCACGCCAACCGTGGTGCCGAACACGGCGGCCGCGCCCGCCAGCAGAGCGAACAGACGGAGAGTACGTCGCCCTGCTGTTACGGGCGCGACTTGTGCCGCCCCGGGATCTCTTTGAATGATTGTCACGCTCATGGCGTCGGAGGCCCAACTGGGACTTCGACTGGAACGCTTGGATTACCTGCAGCGTCGACGACCCACACCCAGACCGACGATGCAGCATCGATCGGCAGTGGCGGCTGCGGGAGGATGTGCCAGTTGAACGTGATTTTCACCGTGCCGTCGCCGTTGGACGTGACCGTGGCGGCGTTGAGTGGCGCAATCTGGGCGGTCTGGTAGAAGATGCCAGCGCCCACTGTGCCGATCGTGCCGGTGACCGCACTGACGTGATACCGGATCTCACCGATACCGCTCGAAACGGCGTTCGGTGCAATCGCTCCACTGGTGGCTGGGCAGGCACCGACCGAGCTCACACCGTTCGGATCGCAAGCAGAGTTGATGGTGATATCTCCGGAGGCGAGCGCCAGCCCAGTTTCGTCGGGGAGGAATGTGTGGTTGCCGGCGTCGACCGTTGTGCCGAGGATCATCGGGTTGGTCTTGTCGAGCTGCAGTGAGAACTCCTGCGGATCGCCCCAATTCCCTGCTGCATCCTTGGCGTGGATGAACACGGCAACGGGGCCCTGTGGACGGGCCTGCAACTCGGAGATCGGGACCTCCAGGTATGCAGTGCGGGTGTGGACCGTCAGATCGTCGAGCCATTGCCCGGCGAGCGGTCGCAGCTGCGACCCGGTGCCATCCAACTCAGCCTGGTCGAGGAACAGCTCGGCGTCCGCTATCGGCGATGCCGAGTCGGTGAGGTCGACCTGGATCCGGACCGACTCGAGGAAGTTCAGGTTGCCGGGGTAGTTGCCGATGCCGGCAGGGTCAGGCGTTGAGGTGAAGTTGCTCACCGTTGGGCCGATGTGGTCGATCGTGATGTCGACGGTCGAGTTCGGGCTGTCCCAGTCCGACCAACGAGCCACGCCGGACGTCGTCGGGATCTCGTGCGCTCGGACGTAGATGGTGTCGATGGCATTGGGCGACGGGAAGGAAGCGACCGGGATGCGTACCCTCAGCGCATCCGTGTGCGACGGGACGACCGGCGCTACGAAGCCGACCGGGATCGTCGAAGGGCAGGTACCCGCCGTGAGGGCCGGATCGGTGAGGCACGCCTCGGCACCGTCGATCTCGTAGTCGAGCAGCGACGGCTGAGCCGAGCCCGTGAGGATCACGTCGGTGCTGGTCGGGTCGGTGTCGACCTTGTTGAGGCTCAGGCCAGCGAACGGCGGGTCGGTGCTCAGGCCGGACACGCTCGGTCCCTGCAGGGCCAGAGTGAAGACGCCTCCAGAGGCGCTACCCGGCGTCGTGCCGCTCATTGGCCGGATCCACAGCACGTGATCGCCCGTGGTCCACAGTGGTCCACAGTCTCCTGCCGAGAGATCGCCGGGAGCCAGGGGAACGGTATTGGGTCCGGCGGTTGCCGGGACGGTGCCGGTGCACGTGCCACCAAGGTCGTCCAAGAACCACGATGCGGACGTTGCTGTGCCGGTGATCGTGTAGGTCACCGACACGCTGACGGTTCCGTCGTTGGTCGAAGGCGTCAAGGCGGTGACGTGGGCGGCGGGTGCCCCAGCGGCGACCGGCGTGCCGACGACGTCGATGAAGGTCAGCATGCCCCCGACGCCGACTTCACCACTGTTGTTGAGATGGCGATTGAGGTCGAGCAAGGCGAACTGCGCGCCGACGGGAGCGGCCGGGTCGACCATGGTTGTCACATCGGCAACCTGGCCAGGAGTGAGCAGCTTCGACTCGAGGTCGACTCTGTTCGATTCGGCAAGATCGTGGCTGTCGTCGCCAATGAGCGTCAGGCGACTGTTGACCAAGCCGAGGGCACGATCGCGTATTCCGAGATTGGCGACCCTCAGGAGCACGGTGTCGCCGGCATTGGCGGCGATGTCATCGGTCAGCGGGTGGGCCTTGCCGTTGATGAAGAAGTAGTGCGGTGTGTAGTCCTCGACGTCGCTCGTGAGCGGAGCGTTGTTGAACGCCGGATCGATCTCGTTCATCACGACGATCGCCTCGTCGTCGAACGTTCCCATGCCTCCGCTGTACGCGCTGGTCGTGTCGGGAACGCCCAGGACCGATGGACGCACGATGATGATCGCCGCCAGCCCCATGGCCAGTTGGCGAGGCTGCTCGACCGTGGACCCTGCCTGGTACACATAGGTCCCGGCATCCAACGGCCCGATTGTGTAGGGCGTCGACGAGCCGACCGCGGCACCGACGATGTCGGGAGGTCCCGGTGCCGCAGGGACCTCGAGGGAGAGGTTGCCTGCGCCACTGGGAAGCTCATTGTGCAACGTGATCTTCAGTGTGTCGGCGTCGCTGATGATGATGGTGTTCAGCGAATCGCCACCCAGACGCCCACCGGCTGGATCGAGGTTGTCCGTCGTGAAGCCCCAGATCGGGATGCCGGAAACCGAGCCCGCTGTGACGCTTCCCGGCTTTGCGTACAGGTCACAACCGGCCGCCGTGACGCAGGCGGCGGGCGACGGGCCGGCCGGCAACGACGCCGGCGGGGTTGCGGGAACGACGGCCACGCCGAGAGCACGCATGTGCGGAGCAGTGGCGGTGGCAAACTGTGGCAGCGCGATCGCACTGAGTCCGACGATCGCCGTGACGGCGACCACGGCCCTGAGATTGCGGCGGTGTCGGCTCTGTTGCATCGTGGCGCCTCCGTGTTGGTGGGCGGTCAGAGTTCGTTGGATGTCGCGCGTTCTCATGGCCTACTGCTCTCCTGCCGGGTGGCAACCGTTGTCGGTGCCGGGTGGATCGATTCTGGTGAAGGTGAGCATCCCCGACCCCGACGCCGAGTACGTCGCGACCTGGTACAGAGCGTGGCTGTGGGCCATGTGGTAGTACTCACCGCACTCGTTGAGCTGCACCTCGTTGGCCTTTGGCGCCCCCTTCTCACCGAGGTATGGGCTGCCACTCCAGTAGGCACCGTTCTCACGGCCGAGCAATGGCGGCACCGGCACTCCGATGTCACTGCCCGAAAAGCCCTGAGCGTCGACCCACGTGACCAGCACGTCCGACGTCTGGCCGGGGACCATGACTCGGCTGAACTCGTCTCGGGTGAGATCGAGGCTGCCGTCGGTCGAGCGCAACGGACGTGCATCGATTCCGATCAGTTTGTCGTGGTTGCCGTGCGGGTGGAACGGATAGGTCCGCGACCCGGCGTTGACCATCCTGACCAGTGCCGGGTCAGGGTTCGAGGCGTCACGAGGTTGGATGTGGACGAGGGAGCTGTACGGCTGCGACGGCAACGATTGTGAGTTGTTGGCACCGATCGTGTCGGGGAAGACCCGGCCGTTGATCATCCAGTAGCGAGCCCGGTAGGTGTTCCAATCGGCGACGAAGGTGTTCTGATCCCCAGCGAACTCGACCTTCTGATGCAGGTCGGGATCGACCTCCGAGAACAGGTTGAGGAACTCCTTGCCCGGCTTGTAGCTCGTATCGAGGTCAG
>JAENVT010000449.1 GCA_016650435.1 Ilumatobacteraceae bacterium | reverse complement strand
TATGGAAGCCCTCAACGCGCTGCCGGTGTCGTCGAGCCCAAGGGCGTCGTCGGCCATTCCTGACATCCGCGGTTTCATCGGGATGGTGCTGGATCGCGGCTTTGCGTATCAGGCCGGCGGGAGCGTGTACTTCGATGTGTCGAAGTTCCCGTCGTTCGGATCGATCAGCAACTACTCGCACGAGCAGATGATCGCCTTCGCCCGTGAACGTGGTGGCAACGTCGACGACCCGCACAAGCACCACCCACTCGACTTCGTGCTGTGGCATCCGTCAGCTGCCGACGAACCCAGCTGGGACACGATGTGGGGGCCGGGCCGGCCGGGGTGGCACATCGAATGCTCGGCCTTGGCACTGCGCGAGTTGGGCACCACTATCGATCTCCACGGCGGCGGTACGGACCTGATTTTTCCACATCACGAGTGCGAGCGAGCCCAGAGCGAGGCAGCGACGGGGGACCCGTTCGTTCGTCACTGGATGCACACCTCGATGGTGTACATGGACGGTCACAAAATGTCGAAGAGCCTCGGCAACCTGGTCTTCGTCGACGCCTTGCGCAAGGAGTGGGATCCGCGGGTCATCCGCCTGGCCATCATCGAGCATCAGTACCGGCGCGACTGGGAGTGGGACGACACCCTGATGCCTCGAAACGCGCAACGCCTTGCCAGCTGGTGTGCAGCGGGCTCCGGCGACGCAGCTCTGGAAGAAGGACGCGCGGCCCTCGACGACGATCTCGACACACCAGGCGCCCTGGCGGCGATCGACGCCGCCGCAGCGGCAGGTCACGGTGTTGGCGACGCGGCTGCGCTGCTCGGTGTCGACATCTGACCGGCCCGACACACGGAGTTCATCCGCAATTCGTCCGCCCGGAAACAACGCGTCAGTCGGGCGTTCTATCATGGGCGTGTGAATGCGGAAGGGGCCGGCAAGGCACAACAGCGGGTTCGCCGGATTGTGCGGCCGATTGCCAAGCGCTTGTGGAAGTTCGAGCTCGAGGGATTCGATCGCCTGCCGGATGAAGGCCCAGCCATCTTGTGCCCGAATCACGTCAGCTTCCTCGACAGTGCGTTCTTGATGCTGCACGTGCCGCGCAACATCAGCTTCGTCGGCAAGGCCGAATACATGGACTCGTGGAAGACCAAGCACCTGTTTCCGCTGATGGGCATGATCCCGATAGACCGTGGCGGTGGCGACAAGAGCCAGGCCGCGCTGGATACGGCTGAAGCTGTGCTGCGCCGCGGAGAACTGTTCGGGATCTTCCCGGAGGGCACGCGCAGCCGCGATGGAATGTTGCACAAGGGCCGCACCGGCGCGGCGCGGCTGGCCTTGAAGATCGGATGCCCGATCTACCCGGTGGGCATGATCGGCACTCGCGAAATTCAGCCCCCGGACGCGAAGGTGCCGAAGCTGCGCGGCACATGCGCCATCAAGATCGGACGGCCGATCAACGTAGAGCGGTACCGAAATCGCGGCGACGACCACATGGTGCTGCGCCAGATCACCGACGAATTGATGTACGAGATCCGTGACCTCACCGGGCAGGACTACCGCAACGTGTATGCCGGCAAGACAGCCGAGACTGAACCGACGGTTGTTGCCAAGGTCGCCAAGATGGCGGACCAGCGCCAGGAGTTGGTCGGCGCGGCACCCGGTCACTAATGCCGGGTATCCACCGGTGACGCCCTCGTAGACTTGTGGCCCTATGGCCGATATCTCGATCACACTGCCCGACGGTTCGCGACGCACCTTTGCCGAGGGTGCCACCGCGACCACCGTCGCTGAATCGATCGGCTCCCGACTTGCGAAGGCTGCTGTCGCCGCTGTCGTCAACGGCGAGGAGTCGGATCTCGGCCGCGCCCTGCCCGATGGAGCGGAGGTGGCGATCATCACCGGCGACAGCGACGAAGGTCGCCATGTGCTGCGTCACTCGACAGCACACGTCATGGCCCAGGCAGTCACCCAGTTGTTCGGCGGCGCCAAGTTCTCGATCGGTCCGGCCATCGAGAACGGCTTCTACTACGACTTCGATCTGCCCGGCGGCAAGACGTTCAGTGACGACGATCTCGCCGCCATCGAGGCCAAGATGGCCGAGATCATCAAGGCCGATCAGCCGTTCGTACGCGACGAATTGTCTCCTGCAGATGCGCTGAAGCTGTTCGCCGATCAGCCGTACAAGTGCGAGATCATCGAACGCGTATCGACCGGTGCCGCCGACAGCGAGGACGCCGCCGAAATCGGTGCCGGCGAGACCATCAGCATCTACCGCAACACCGCCGACTTCGTCGATCTCTGCCGTGGGCCGCACGTGCCGTCGACCGGCAAGCTCGGCTACTTCAAGTTGATGAAGGTCGCCGGTGCCTACTGGCGTGGCAACGAAAAAGGTCCGATGTTGCAGCGCATCTACGGAACGGCGTGGGAGAGCAAGGCTGCGCTCGCCGAGCACCTTCACCGTCTCGAGGAAGCCGAAAAGCGCGATCACCGAAAGTTGGCAACAGAGCTCGATCTGCTGAGCTTCCCGCACGAGCTCGGTGGTGGTTTGGCTGTCTGGCATCCGAAGGGCGCCATCGTGCGAAAGCTGATGGAGGACTACAGCCGCGAACGTCACGACAAGGGCGGCTATCAGTTCGTCTTCACGCCGCACCTCTCCAACGGCAACCTCTTTGAAAAGTCGGGCCATCTCGGCTTCTACAAAGACGCCATGTATCCGCCCATGGAGTTGGACAACGGCACGTACTACATGAAGCCGATGAACTGTCCGATGCACTGCTTGATCTTCGGCGCCCGGCAGCGCAGTTACCGCGAGCTTCCGATGCGCTTGTTCGAGCTCGGCACTGTCTACCGCTACGAGCGAGCCGGCACATTGCACGGTCTGATGCGGATCCGCGGGTTTACTCAAGACGACAGCCACATCTTCTGCACAGAAGACCAGATGCAGGACGAGATCGCCTCGCTGCTCGACTTCGTGATGAGCGTGTTGCGCGCGTTTGGCTTCGACGAGTTCACCGCCAACCTGTCGACGAAGGATCCCAACAAGTACGTCGGCGACGACGCGATCTGGGAAAAGGCAACCGAAGGCCTTCGTGCCGCGCTCGTGAAGTACGGCCTGCCCTACAAGGTCAAAGAGGGCGACGCCGCGTTCTACGGTCCGAAGATCGACATCGACGTTCGCGACGCAATCGGTCGTACCTGGCAGCTCAGCACCATTCAGGCCGACTTCAACCACCCCGAGCGGTTCGACCTCGAATACGTCGGCGCTGACAACGCCCGTCATCGCCCGATCATGTTGCATCGTGCTTTGTTCGGCTCGTTGGAGCGGTTCTTCGGTGTACTGCTCGAGCATTATGCCGGCGCGTTCCCGACATGGATGGCGCCGGTACAAGCGCGTGTACTGCCCGTCGCCGAGGCCCACCAAGCGCACGCTGCGCAGGTTGTCGAACGTTTGGCAGCTGAGGGTTTCCGTGTCGACATCGTCGATGCCAACGACCAACTGGGCAAGCGCATCCGCAGCGCGAAGTTGGAGAAGCTTCCATACGTGTTGGTGGTCGGCGACGACGACGTTGCGGCCGGCACACTGGGGGTGAACCCGCGTGGTGGCGACGTTGAACGTGGGGTGCAGCTGGAGGAGTTCATCCGCCGGTTGCATGCCGAGGTCGAAGCTCAACTCGCCGTCGTCTAGCGAGGCACCGACAGCATCAGATCGTCGTACAGGATCGCCGGATCGGCGTTGACGCCGCGCGCCTTGAACCAGTTGCAGATGTTGTCGCAATCGCGGCGGAGAAACGTGAAGCCCTGCGGGTTGCCGACCAGATCGACCGCCGGCGGAAGATCGATCAGCACGACTTTGTCGTCGTGCACCAGCACGTTGTACGGAGACAAGTCGCCGTGCGTGTACCCGGCATCCGAGAGCTGCCCAAGAACCTCGCGCATCTGTGCATAGAGAGCCGCTGCCTCGTCGACGGATGGTCGCAATTGGGCAAGACGTGGTGCTGCTACACCGTCTGCGTCGCCGATGAACTCCATCATCAACTGCGTGCCGTGTAGCTGCACCGGATAGGGGACAGCCGCACCTGCGGACCACAGGCGCGCCAGCACGGCGAATTCTGCGGCGGCCCATTGGCCGGCGATCAGTTCGCGGCCGAACTCGGTGCGCGTCTCCATCGCCCGGTTCTCTCGGCTTCGACGCATTCGGCGACCTTCGAGGTAACCCGCGTCGCGGTGGAACATTCGGTGCTGCGCGTCGCGGTACTGCTTGGCCGCCAGCAACACGCTGTGCTGGCCGTGCGTCCGGCGAATCAGCGAGACGTCGGCCTCCTTGCCGGTCTTGAAGACACCTAGATCGATGTCGGTCGCCGCGGGCGAAGTTGATACCCAATCCGGTACGGGCGATGGCCCGTGCGCGGCGTCGGGATAGGTGGAATAGATAACGGTGTCGTCGTCGATGATCTCGTCTGGATCGTGTGCCCAGCGAGTGACGGGCGGCTCGAAATCGTCGTCGTCGTAACGGCGGCGTGTACGTGTTGGCACGATGAACTCCTCGGTGCTTGTGGCACCGATCCGTTCGGTGCCTAGAAGGTGGCGGGGGCGCGGCGGACGGGGGCAATGGTGTTCATGGCCTTCCTCCTTTCCGCGCCAGAGGCGCTCTTCGAACGGACGCGAGCGAGAGTAGCCGCGGCTGGGGACCGTTCGGCGAGTAATTTCACAACGTGGACACCTACGAGCGGTTGTGGAACGGCTGGCGGGCGGCCTACGTCGGTTCGCCGTCGACGTACTCCGCCGAGGAGGGCAGCGTCTTCACCGCAATTCTGCGATCCGGGCTGAGCGACGAAGAAGCCAACATCGTGCATCGCGGCACGAAAGTCGTGGTGATGCTCAATGCGTTCCCGTACGGGACAGGGCACATGCTGATCATGCCGTACCGCGAGGTTGCCAACCTGGAGGATCTCGGGTCAGATGAATCTGCGGAGTTGTGGGCGACGGTGACCGATGCGGTACGCGCCGTGAAGGCCGCCTACAGCCCTGGCGGGATCAACGTGGGGCTCAACCTCGGCAAACCTGCGGGCGGCAGCATCAGCGAACATCTGCATGTTCACGTCGTGCCGCGCTGGGTCGGTGACGGCAACTTCATGACTGCGATCGCCAACACCCGCACCTTGCCGGAGGCGCTTTCAGACACGGCGGCCAAGCTCCGCGCGGCGTGGCCCAGGTAGCCTCAACGGCGAAATGAGCGACACCGAAGACCTGCGCGACGCGCTGCCTGACGATCTCAATGCGAGCGAGTACGTCGGGCCGTATCAGTTCCCCGACAACAGCCGCCGGCGCCGCCCGGCGTATCTCTATTTCGGGATCGCCGTCGTGTGTCTCCTTGCATGGGTGTTGCGCCGCGGCCATGATCCTGTGCTGATCAATCGGGGCATGGTCTGGACAGCAATCCTGCTGACTGCCGTAGGGCTGCTGTCGTTCACATCCGGTTGGAAGATGAACGTCGACGAGAAGCAGGCGTTGGTCGCGGCTCAGGGTGCTGTCGGGTTCCCGGTCGGCCATGCATCGGCACAGCAGGTGTGGCGCGGATTGCGAAGCAAGCCAACGTGGCGCGTGCTGGTGTATTCGGCGGAGAGCCCACCACGCCAACGATCGCTTGTGCTGGTCGATGCAGTCGATGGCACTGTCGTCGAACACCTCACCGAAGACAATCCGGAAGACGATTGGCGCGACGACTAGTCGTCGTCACCACGGGCGTCTTCAGCCGCGGCGGCGATCGCCCGCAATAGCCGACCGATGTCGAGCGCGGTGGTACGCAACGAATTCAACGCTGCTTCATCCCAGGCATCCGCCGGCACGGCCTCGATCGCATCGGCAATCGCCCCCGGGTCTGCCGCGGAGTGCATGATCTTGGCAGCGATCGCGATCTGCTCGTTCAATTCCGAAACGATGCCGGCTGTGGCACTTGCCGGAGTATCGCCGATCGCTTCCCCAAGCCGTCGCGGCACGGATCGAAAGGTGACGGCGAGATCGCTGGGGGAGGAGCTGCTCATGGCAACATCGTGGCACTTGTTGGATCCAGTGTCGACGCACAACCGGCCAGAGAGCTTCGACGGTTAAGCTGGGTGCCGATGTTCGACGGCCTGTTCCGTGCGCCTATCGATCGTGCTGTGAAGCCGATCGGCAATGTGCTGCGTAAGACGGGACTCTCACCCGACCACCTCACGATCGTCGGGCTCGTGGTTGCCGGAGGCGCAGCGGTGGCCATCGGTTTCGGGTGGCTTCGCCTGGGATTGGTGCTCGTCATCTTGGCGGCGCTGCCCGATCTGTTCGACGGCGCGCTGGCGAGAGCCTCGGATGCTTCGAGCCAGCGCGGCGCGTACTTCGACTCCGTGGTGGATCGGGTCACGGACGCGACGTTGTTCGGCGGCGTCGCCTGGTACCTCGCTTCGCACGATTCTCCGCACATGTCGCTTTTGCCGTTTGCGGTGATGGCACTCAGTTCGGTGATCTCGTACCAGCGGGCCAAGGCCGAGTCGCTGGGACTCGACGCCAAAGGCGGTCTGATGGAGCGCGCCGAGCGCATCATCGCCCTGTGCATCGGCTTGCTGTTCTCGATCTTGCTGATCCCGATGCTGTGGGTGATGCTCGTCCTGACAGCGGTCACCGCCGTGCAGAGGTTCGTGAAGGTGTGGAAACAGGCGGCAGTCGCGCCCGTCACCGCGGCTCGAATCGAGATGCGCCGCAGCCGGCGGCAAACCCGCCGGGTTGTTCGCACCGAGCGTCGCCATACGCGCATCTCCCGTCCCGGCCGCCGTCCCTGATCGCCGCCTGGCTGTGACCTGAAACGTGGCTGAGAGCGAGGTCTCTGACGTTCGTCGACGTATGGCTGGAGCAGCAACGCTCAACACCTACAAGCTCGGCTCACTTGCCGCTCGGCTGATGCCCGGACCACTCGCTGCGGGTGCGTCGGCCTCGATCGGATTGGGCGCCAGCTTCGCCAGTCCCGCCAGGCGGCGCATGGTCGAACGCCATCTCCGCCGTGTGAATCCGGCGATGCGCGGCAACGCCTTGCGCGTCGCCGTCCAGCAGGCCTTCGACTACTATGCCCGGTACTACGTCGAGAGTTTCCGACTGCCGACGATGTCAAACGCCGCTGTCGCCAGGCCGTTTACCATCGAGGGCTGGCAGCAGGTGCTCGACGGACTGCAGGCCGGCAACGGTGTGATCCTCGCGCTGCCGCACCTCGGTGGCTGGGAGTGGGCCGGCCGATGGATGACCGACCAAGGTTTCAAGATGACTGTCGTCGTCGAGGCTCTCGATCCGCCGGAGCTGTTCGAGTGGTTCGCGGACTTGCGCAAGGACCTAGGCATGACGGTGGTGCCAACCGGTCCGAAAGCCGGGCCAGCGGTGCTGAAGGCGCTGCGAGCCAACGAAACGGTGTGTCTTCTGTGCGACCGCGACCTCGATCGTTCTGGCGTCGATGTCGAGTTCTTCGGAGAACACACGACGCTGCCGGCCGGCCCGGCCACCTTGTCGATCCGAACCGGCGCGCCGCTGCTGCCGGTGGGTTGCTATTTCACGTCGAAGTACAACGGGCACCACGCAGTCGTTCGTCCCCCCGTCCCAACCCTGCGCCGCGCCGGTCTACGCGAAGACGTCAACCGAGTCACCCAAGCACTTGCCCGCGAGCTCGAATTCCTGATCCGCCG
>JAENVT010000448.1 GCA_016650435.1 Ilumatobacteraceae bacterium | reverse complement strand
GTCGCCGTCGGATTCCATCGGCGTTCGATCGAGCGCATGGTGTGCGGCGACAACCTCGCTCTCCCACGCGATGTCGCCGTGTTCGATCGACATGCGCAACACCAGGCCTTCCAACTCGCAGCGCGCAGTCGTGAGGTCCTCCAGATCGTCCTCCGACAACGGGGTGACATGAAACCCGTGCTGCGGTTCGGCCTGCACGAGGCCCTGTTCGGCGAGGCGGGTGAGACCCTCGCGTACCACGCTGGTGCTGCAGTCGTAGCGCTCGGTGAGCTCGGCGAATCGGAGCTTGGTACCCGGCAGGACACGGCCGGACAAGATGTCGGCACGCAGTTGCGAGTAGACCTGTTCTGCACGCGTGATCGCAGCGAGTGGCGAACGGTGTCGCGCCGCTTGCGGCTCGGCACGTGCTGTCGGCGCCTCGTCGGCGGTCTCCCCCATGGGGGCATAGTCAAGCACTTTCGGGAATGGCGCGCAATATCGAAATTTTCTTGACATGTCGAAGATCCGGCGGTAGAACAATTCGCGCCGAGAACGGCGACGAGTAGGGGGTCCACAGTGAGGATGGCGCGATGAGTTTGCACGGCCTTGCGGAGATGACGCTCGGCGTACCCAACGTCGATGCGACGAAGCAGTTCTATCGAGAGTTCGGCCTTGCCGAAACGACGAACGGCATGTTCGCATCGGCGGACGGCGGCGATCAGTTACGAGTCGTCGACTCGTCGTACCGTCGTCTCGTCGAGTTCGCCCTGGCCGCCGACGACACCGACGACATCGAGCGCATTCGCTCGGCGGCCGCGGCATACGACATCGCTGTGGTCGACCACGAAGACGGCAGCATCTCGATGTCCGAGCCGATCGTCGGCATCACCGCCAAGGTCACTGTGCGTCCACGCATCGAGCAGCCCGATCCGTACGCGTGGAAGGCGATGAACTCCCCCGGCAATCCGGCACGTTCCGGCACACGTGCTCCGGCAATCTTCGACGAGGGATCGGCGCGCCCGCGCAAGCTCGGCCACGTGCTGTACACCACGCCCGATTTCGAAGCCAGCATGCGATTCCTCACAGACGTGCTCGGGTTCAAGATCAGCGACACCAGTGCCGGCATGATCGCCTTCCTGCGGTGCAGCACCGACCACCACAACGTCGGGCTCATCAACGCTCCCGTGCCGTTCTTCCATCACTCGTCGTGGCAGGTCAACGATGTCGACGAGATCGGCCGGGGCGCGCAAACGCTGCTCGCCGTCGACCCGACACGCGACATCTGGGGCCTCGGCCGGCACTTCCTCGGCAGCAACCTGTTCTGGTACTTCCGCGACCCTGCCGGCAACTTTGCCGAATACTACGCAGACCTCGACCAGATCCCGGAAGACGCCGAGTGGGATGCTCGCGACTGGGCGCCCGAAAAGTCCCTGTATGCCTGGGGACCGCCCGTTCCGAAAGCATTCGTTCATCCCGACGATGTCGAAGAAATCGCCGCAGCGCTGCAAGGAGTCTCATGAAGATCGCCCGTTTCACCGAAGGTGGCCGCACCCGGCTGGGCATCGTTGCCACCGATACCGACGAGATCATCGACGTCGGCACGGCCGACCCGTCGCTGCCGACCGACCTCGGCCCGCTGCTGGCCAGTGGCTCGCTAGCCGATGTTGCCCGCACCGCCGGCTCGGCACCGCGAATCGCCATATCAGCAGTGCAGCTCGAGGCACCAATCGCCCAACCACCGACGTTCCTTGCAATCGGTCTCAACTACGCGGACCATGTGGCCGAGAGTGGCATGGAAAAGCCGAAGGCCCCGGTCGTGTTCAACAAGCAGATCACGTGCGTGGTCGGCCCAGGCGCCGGCATCGAAGTGCCGACCGTCGCGCCGAAGTGGGTCGACTACGAGGGCGAGCTCGGCATCGTCATCGGCACGCGTTGTCGCAACGTTTCGGTGGAGGACGCAGCGTCGGTCGTCGCCGGCTATCTCATCGTCAACGATGTGTCGGTGCGAGATTGGCAGCGGGCCACGCCGACCATGACCATGGGCAAGTCGTGGGACACCCACGGTCCCATTGGGCCGTGGCTTGTCAGTGCCGACGAGATCGGTGATCCGCACGATCTCACCATCCGCACGTGGGTCGACGGCGATCTTCGCCAAGATGCCTCGACCAAGCAGATGATCACCAACTGTTGGGAGCTCATCGCCCACCTGTCGACCGCGTTCACATTGCTGCCCGGCACGATCATCGCCACGGGCACCCCGGCCGGTGTCGGCTTCGTCATGGACCCACCGCGGTGCATGAATCCAGGTTCGACCGTGCGCATCGAGATCGACAAACTCGGGGTTCTCGAGAACCCCGTCATCGCCCAACCGTAAGCCAACTTCGAACGGAGTTCGAGATGACACAAACCATCGACGGCCTACTCGAACGAATCGCGGCCATTCGCCCGATCCTCGAGAAGAATGCCCGCCAGACCGAAGACGATCGCCGCGTGGTCGACGAGAACATCGACGCTTTGAAAGACGCTGGCGCGTTCAAGATCATGGTGCCGAAGCGCTACGGCGGATGGCAGACCGACATTCGCACCCAGCTCGACGTCTCGCGTGAAGTGGCCAAGGGATGTGGCTCGACGGCGTGGGTCACCGCGCTGATGAATGTCTGCTCGTTCTTCGTCGGACTGATGAACGAACGAGCGCAGAACGACGTGTGGGGCGCCAATCCCGAGGCCCGCATCGCCGGGGTGTTCAATCCCACTGCCCAAACCCGCAAGGTCGATGGCGGGATCATCGTCACCGGCGCGTGGAACTGGGCCAGCGGTTCGTACCACGCAGACTGGTCATTCGTCGGCGTGCCGATCACGAACGAAGACGGCGAGTTCCTCTACCCGGCAATGGCGCTCATTCCCAACAGCGACGTCACCATCGAAGACACTTGGTTCGTCTCGGGCATGCGCGGCACGGGAAGCAACACGATTCATGCCGACGAAGTGTTCGTTCCCGACCATCATCTGCACTGGGTTCCGGGTCTGCTGAACCACGAGTACGACACGCCGTTCAAGGACGAGACGCTGTACCAATCCGCGTTCATTCCCGTCGCTGCCTTGATCCTTGCCGGTCCGCAGCTGGGTCTGGCCCAGGCCGCACTCGACTACGTGATCGAGAAAGGCCACAAGCGCGGCATTGCGTACAGCGAATACGAATTGCAACGCGACGCCCCAACGTTCCAGCTCGGCATCTCCAAGGCGGCGACGCTGGTCGACACGGCTCATCTCTTTGCGTATCGCGCCGCCGCCGATATCGACGATGCCGCAGCGGCCGGGCGCACGATGACGTACGTGGAGCGTGCCCGTACGCGCAACGACACCGGCCACGCCGCCGAGTCCGCTCGCGAGGCGATTCGCGTCCTGTGCTCGACGCACGGGGCATCGTCGTTCGCCGAGGCCAGCCCGATCCAACGGATCTGGCGCGACAGCGAGATCGCCAGCCGTCACGCCGTCGTGGCGCCCGAGATCAGCGCGCTGATCTACGGTCGCGCACTGATGGGTTTCACCGAAGGTGTCAGTTTCCTGGTCTAACGATCTCAAAGGAGCATCCGTGTCGACAGAGACGTCCGTTTCCGCGAGCGACGCCGCATGGCGGGCGCGTGAGTTGATACCCGAGCTGCGCGAACGTGCTGCTCAGACTGCTCTCGATCGTCGCATCCCGTTGGCAAACATCGATGCCCTTCGCCGTTCCGGCGCGCTGAAGACCATTCAGGCCAAGCGCAACGGTGGCTACGCCCTCGGCATCCGCAGCCATCTCGATGTCATGAGCGCACTCGGTCGCGGCTGTGGTTCGACAGCGTGGGTGGCCGGCGTTGTGCAAGCTCACTCGTGGCTGTCGTCCCACTTTCCCGAGCAGGGCCAGGACGACGTATATGGCGGCAATCCCGACACGATCGTTTCTGCCGTCATCGGTCCACGCGGCAAGGCAACCCGCGCCGCTGACGGCTACCACCTCGAGGGTGTGTGGCCGTTCGGCTCCGGGTGCGAGCGAGCCGATTGGTTGCTGCTCGGCGGCATCGTGTTCGACGAAAGCGGCAACGAACTCGATCAGGGCGACTTCATGGTGCCGGTTTCGTCGGTGACGATCAAAGACGACTGGTACGTCAGTGGGCTGACCGGCACGGGCTCGTGCACGATGGTTGTCACCGGTGTCGACGTCCCTGCCTACCGTTTCTTGTCGCTGCCCGGCCTCATCATGGGTAGCAGTCCCGGCGAGCACTTGCACGGCGACGATTGGGTGCAACGCTGCGCGCCTGTGCCGGTGCTGACCATCGCGCTGTGCGGCGGGGCGATCGGCATCGCCAATCAGGCCCTCGACGATTTTCCTTCGGCGATCAAAGGCAAGGTCATCGCCTACACCGCCGACCCGCAAGAGCCTCACCCGTTCACCCACATCCGCGTCGGCGACGCGGCATCACGTATTCGCGAAGGCGAGTTGTTGCTGTACGCCGTCGCCGACGACCTAGATGCAGCGGCTCAGGCGAACGTGGAAGTTCCATTGCTGCGCCGTGCCGAGATGCGCAATGACTGCGCCACCGCCGTGCGTCGACTGCTGGAGGGCGTCGAGATCCTGTTTCGCGAATCGGGTGCGACGGGTGTTCGCACCTCAAGCCCGATGAACCGCGCGCTCGCCGACCTTCAGGCGATCAACAACCACGGCCTGCTGAAGCTGGAGACGAACCAGGAGATGTACGGACGTCTCCTGCTGGGGCTGGAGCCGAACACACCGCTCATCTGAATACTCGTCGCCTCGGCAGAATGTAGGCGTGCGGGCCTTCGACCAACTGACCAAGAGCGGGCGCGTCGGACGCCTTCGGTTGCTCGCTACCGACACGCTTCGAAATCAATTCGGCCTCGAACCCTCGCGAGTGTCGTTGCTGGCATCGCATTCTTTCAACACCCTGTTCCGCGCCCAGATGGCGGGTGGCCAGCCGCTGGCAGTGCGAGTTGGCGAGGTGCGGATTCACGCCGACCGTGTTGAAGACGTCGAGGCTGATTGGCTCCGGGCCCTGCGTGCCGAAACTGATCTCCTGGTTCCAACGCTGCTAGCCGACCTGGCCGGCAACAACGTCAGCGCCGGGGCGCACCCTCTGGTGCCCGGCCCACGCTATTGCTCGGTGATGACTTGGGCGCAGGGGCGCCTCGTTCGTCGGCAATTCGACCACAACATCGCCCGGCGACTGGGAGCCCTTCAGGCGATCCTGCACGAACACGCCGCGGCCTACAGCCCGCCCGAGATCCCGTCGGGCATCATCGCCAAACGAGTGGTCTACTTCGCCAACACCTCGTTGCTGGCGGGCTACGAATCAGCGCACGGCTCGATGTTCGTCGAGGCGATCGACCGTGTGCAGGCCCATCTCGACGTTCTGTGGAAGATACCGCTGCACCGACCGCATTTGTTGCACGGTGACTTCGGCCCGCAGAACGTGATGCGCTACCGGTCGATTCTGACACCGATCGATTTCCAGGATCTTCAATTCGGGTTCGACGTGCAGGATGTGGCGATCACGGTTGCCGACCTGCGCCGCGTGTTCCACGACCAGTCGCTGATCGAGGACTTCGCGGTCGGATACAGATCGGTGAGACCGTGGCCATTGACCGACGAGTCACTGGCGCAAGCCCTCGCCGCGGGGAGAAGTCTCAACGTGATCAACCTCGGCTTGAACCTTCGCCGGCCAGGTCTGCCGGAGTTCATCGATCGGCACTCAAGGCTCGTCGCCGAATGGATGACCGGCTTGGAACCGAACTCGACGGTGATCTAGACCACCACGTATGGCTATGTCGTCGCAACACCTCTGGGCGCCGACGCCCGATTCGATATCGCGGAGCAACATCGGCCGGTTCACCGAGTGGCTCGGCGAGCGCGGTGTTGGGTCGTTCGATTCGTACAACGAACTGTGGCAGTGGTCGGTCGACGACATCGCCGGATTCTGGGCAGCGGTCTGGGAGTTCTTCGACGTGCGGTCCAGCGTGCCGTATTCCGAGATTCTCGACTCGACGACAATGCCCGGCACGAAGTGGCTGACCGGGGCTCGACTGAACTACGCCGAACACATTCTTCGTCACGTCGGTGACCGTCCGGCAATCATCGCCCACTCGCAGACCCGCCGACCGTCGTCGCTGACCTGGGACGAATTGGCGGAGCAGGTCGGCCGGGCTCGAGCAGGATTGCAGGCCCTCGGCGTCTGCAAAGGCGATCGGGTGGCGGCCTACCTGCCGAACGTGCCAGAAACGATCGTTGCCTTCCTGGCCACCGCGAGCCTTGGCGCTGTGTGGACGAGCTGCGCGCCGGAGTTCGGCGTACAGGCCGTGCTCGACCGTTTCGGCCAGATCGATCCGAAGGTGCTTCTCGTCGTCGACGGCTATCGATACGGCAACCGAGACATCGACCGACGTGTCGAGGTGCAGGCAATCCGCGAAGGCCTCGCGAGTCTGCGGGCAACGGTGGCACTGCAGTACCTCGGCGACGAGCCCTTGCCGGGATCAGTCCCCTGGAGCGACTTCATCGCCAATCAGGGGTCCCTTGAATTCGAGCAGGTCGCTGCCGAGCATCCCATGTATGTGCTGTACTCGTCAGGCACGACCGGCATGCCAAAACCAATCATCCACGGCCATGGCGGCATACTCCTCGAGCACCTCAAGGTCTTGGGCCTGCACGCCGACCTTGGGCCGACCGATCGATTCTTCTGGTTCACCACGACGGGCTGGATGATGTGGAACTACCTCGTCAGCGGTTTGTTGACTGGGTCGGCAATCGTCACATTCGACGGTGACCCGGCCTCACCATCTCTCGAGACGTTGTGGGGTCTGGCCGAGCAGACCGAGATCACCTGGTTCGGGGCCAGCGCGCCGTACTACATGGCGTGCCGCAAGGCCGATCTGCGGCCGGGCGAAACGTTCGACATGTCGCGAGTGCGTGCTGTCGGCTCGACAGGCGCGCCACTGCCGGCAGACGGTTTCCACTGGGTCTACGACCGCGTCGCTGACCACGTTGTGTTGTCGTCGATCAGCGGCGGCACTGACATCTGCTCAGCCTTTGTCGGCGGCTGCCCGATGGTGCCCGTCGACGCCGGCAAGATCTCGTGCCGGTATCTGGGCGCCTCCGTCGAGGCGTTCGACGACACCGGCCATCCGGTTATCGGCGAGCAGGGCGAACTGGTCATCACGAAGCCAATGCCCTCGATGCCAACGGGGTTCTGGGGCGACACAGATGGCTCGAAATATCGTGCCGCCTACTTCGAGGCATACCCGGGTGTGTGGCGCCACGGCGATTGGATCACACTCGACGAAGACGGCAGCTGTGTGATCACCGGCCGATCCGACGCCACGTTGAACCGCGGTGGAGTGCGCATCGGCACCAGCGAGATCTATCGGGTGGTCGAAGCCGTCGACGGAGTCAACGACAGCCTGATCGTGCACCTCGAAGATGTCGACGGCGGTGGCGCCGGCGTGCTGGTCCTGTTCGTTGCTACGGATGATGAGACGCCGCTTGAGGACGTGATCGACCCGATCAAGCGTGCCCTGCGCAGCAACCTGTCGCCTCGCCACGTGCCCGACGAAATTCACCGGCTGCGATCGATACCAACCACCCTGTCGGGCAAGAAACTGGAGCTTCCCGTCAAGAAGATCCTTCGCGGTGCCGACCCCGATTCGGTCGCCAGCCGTGGTGCTCTGAAGAACCCCGAATCGCTCGACGACGTCGCCGCAGTAGCCCGCAACCGCTAGTGGAGTGTCTCAGCGCACCCAGGTGGGCGTGAAGCACTCCACAGGGCTCAGGTGAGGTTTTCGAGGACGATGGCGATGCCTTGGCCGACGCCGATGCACATCGCCGCCAGCCCGTAGCGTCCACCAGTGCGGCGCAGGTGATGAGCCAACGTCGTGACGATTCGCACTCCGCTGCAGCCGAGCGGATGACCGATGGCGATCGCGCCGCCCTGTTGGTTGACGATCGTCGGATCCAGCTCGGGCCACTCGCGCAGGCAAGCCAATGACTGCGCGGCGAACGCCTCGTTGAGCTCGACCGCAGAGAGGTCGCCCCAGCCAATTCCTGCGCGGCGAAGCGCTGTACGCGCGGCCTCGACCGGGCCAATGCCATACAGGTGTGGTTCGACGCCGCTGGTTCCGCGGCTGGCGATCCGCGCCATCGGTGTGGCCTGCGACATCTCGACGCCGCGTGGCGACATCACCAGCATTGCGGCGGCGCCGTCGTTCATTGGCGAGGCATTGCCGGCTGTCACCGATCCGCCTTGCCGGAAGACTGGCTTCAACTTGGCCAACGTCTGCATCGACGACTCCGGCCGGATGCACTCGTCGCGTTCCAGCGGAGCATCGTCGACCTGCACGGTCTCGGCGGCGAAGTGACCTGCTGCCCATGAAGCCGCAGCACGCTGATGCGATCCGAGGGCGAACGCATCTTGCTCGTCGCGAGAGATCGAGTACTTGTCGGCCAACACCTCGGCACCTTCGCCCAACGAGATCGTCCACTCCGCCGGCATCTTGGGATTCACCATTCGCCAGCCGAGCGCCGAGTTCCACATCTGCTCGTGGGTCGTCGGGAAAGCTTTCGACGGTTTCAGCACAACCCAAGGAGCGCGGGTCATGCTCTCGACACCGCAGGCGATCGTGATGTCGGCGTCACCGACGGCGACGGTACGCGATGCGCCGAAGATCGCCTCGATACCGCTGCCGCACAGACGATTGACGGTCGCGGCGGGGACCGTGGTCGGTAGGCCGGCCAACAGCAGCGCCATCCGGCCGACGTTGCGGTTGTCTTCGCCGGCACCGTTGGCGTCGCCGGCGTACACCTCGTCGATGGCTCCCGGATCGAGCGATGGCGAGCGGGAGACGATGGCGCGCACCGTCCCGGCGAGCAGGTCGTCGGGACGAACGCCTGCCAGTGCGCCGCCGATCCGCCCCAGCGGTGTGCGCACGGCATCGACGATGAACGCTGCGTTGGTCATGGTCGGGCTCCTTCGTAGGCCCGCTCGAGCAGAGCGAGCAGGTCGGCCTCGGTGACGGGTCGTGGATTTTCCGTGATCTCTTCGGCGGCCACGTGTGCGGCACCTGGAAGATCTTCACGCCTCAACAGACCGTCGTCGCCTTTCAGATCAGCGAGTCGCGTCGGCACGTTGCTGGCTTTGGCCAGGTCCCACAGCGCCGCGGCCGGATCGCTGCCGGGCACACCGAGTGCGGCGGCCAGGCGGGCCATCTCGGCGGGTAGCGCCGGGGCGTTGAACGCGATCGCGTGCGGCAAGATGACCGAGTGCGCATCGGCGTGAACCAGGTTGAACCTTCCGCCCAAGACATGGCACAGCTTGTGATGCAGACCGGTCGACGTGCTGCCGAGAGCGACGCCACTGAGGTACGCCCCGTACAGCAAGGTGCCGCGGGCTTCGACATCGTCGGGCGTTGCCATCACGGTCGGAAGAGAGTCGTGGATCGCCCGCACGCCTTCGAGGGCCAACGCCGACGTCACCGGATTGTTGCCAGGCGCATAAAGCGCTTCGACGGAATGCGCAAGGGCGTTGAACGCCGAAGGTCCGGTGATGAACGCTGGCAGACCGACCGTCAGCTCGGGGTCGTAGACGACGGTCTTCGGCTGCACGATTGCGTTCTTGCCGGTCTCCTTGCGACGACCCCCGGTGAGCCCGTAGATCGCGGTTTGCTCGCTACCCGCGTACGTGGTGGGCACGGCGATGATGGGGACGGCGTGGCTCAGCGCCAGAGCCTTGGCCAGACCCGTCGACGAACCACCCCCGACGCATACGATGCAATCGATCGAGGCCTCGGTTGCAGCCGTACGCGCTCGCTCGGCGAGGTCGACGGGCACGTGCTGGGCAACTTCGTTCCACGCCACCGCCAGGTGCGATCCGAGTTGGCCGGTGATAGCGCTTGCCGGTTCCCTAGCGGCGCCATCGGATATCAGCATCACGCGCCGGCCACCGAGGCGCTCAACCTCGGCACCGACCTCGGACAGCCGACCGGCACCGAACACGATCCGGGCCGGTAGCTGGTCGTAGGTGAACGGGTTCATGCAGCCTGCAAAGTGCGCAACGTGTCGAGCTCTTCGTCGGTCGGCTCGTCCGTCGTTGCCAGATCGTCGACGAATTGAATATCCCAGCCGGTGGCGGCGACGACCTGCTCGCGAGTCACACCGGGATGCAACGCAACGACGACAAGCTCGCACGTATCGGGGTCGGGTTCCATCACTGCCAGATCGGTGATGACCCACTTCGGTCCGCCACCGCGTAGGCCGAATCGCTCGCGATCACCCTTGCCATCGCCGAAGCCGATCGAGGTACGGAAGTCGCAACGCTCAACGAAAGCTCGCGCCGATTGACGCATGATCACCATCACCGCGCCGGCCGACGCGGCGATCTCCGGCGCACCACCGGCGCCGGGCAAGCGAGTCTTCGGCGACTCATACGAGCCGATAACCGTCGAATTGATGTTGGCGTACTTGTCGAGTTGTGCCCCGCTGAGAAATCCGATGTCGATGCGCCCGGCCTGCAGCCAGTAGGCGAAGATCTCAGGAACGCTGACTACCGCGTCGCTGGTCTCGGCGAGCTCGCCGTCGCCGATCGACAGCGGCAGACGTGTTGGCTTCGTGTCGATGCAACCCGACTCGTAGATCAACACCGGCTCGATCGGGTAGAGACGGCGGGCAAGATTGGCAGCCGTCGACGGCAAACCGATGCCGACGAAGCATTGCCGCTTGCCGGCCGCAGCCAGTGCGCCGAGTTGGCGCGCTGCGTTGACGATCATCAACTCGTCCGTCGTGTAGTCGCCCATCAGATTCCCACGCTCTCGCAGTACTCGGAGAAGTTCGCCGTGCCCATGACGTGCTTGTCGATCCACGATGTGAACGCATCGCGGTCTTTCGAGATCGCATCCCACGCTTTGTAGAATGCATTGTCACGTACCGAGAAGCCCATGGCGAAGCTGGGATGCGCTCCGTTGGGTACATGACACACCGCGCTGACAACCCACGACGGCAGCACGATTGCGCCGGCCACCTGCGGCAGCTCGTCGACGATCTCCTCCACGCTGACAATCGATCGCGCCGAGGCCAGCACCGCCTCTTTCTGCACGCCGAGCAGGCCCCAGATCTGCACGTTGCCGGCCCGATCGGCGCGTTGGGCGTGGATGATCCCGACATCCGGATTGATCGCCGGCACTGCTCCGAGAACCTCTCCGGTGAACGGGCACTCGACCGTCTTGATCGTGCTGGTGTGCTTCGGCAAGTCGGTGCCGATGTATCCGCGCAGGATCCCGAATGGCAGTCCGCCGGCGCCGGCCGCGTACCGAGTGGCCATGCCGGCGTGGCTGTGCTCCTCGATCTCGAGGGGGTGCGGCCATTGATTCTCGACGGCGTCGCGAAACCGCTGCAAGGATCCGACACCGGGATTGCCGCCCCACGAGAACGTCAACTTGGTGACACATCCCGATCCGATCAACTGGTCGTAGACCAGGTCGGGTGTCATACGGATGAGGTGCAGGTTGCGGCGACCCTGGCGGATGATCTCGTGGCCCGCAGCGTGGGGAATGAGGTGAGTGAACCCCTCCAGCGCCAATGTGTCGCCGTCGTGAACGTGCTCGGCAACGGCCTCACGCAAGCTTGTGATCATCTGGTGTTCTGCATCAGAAACTAAAACTCGACGGGGTACACGCTCGCCTTGCCGGTACGGATCATTTCCGGCAGCTCGGGCGAGGCGTTCTCCCACACCAGCAGCATCGAGCGCTTGGGGCTGTAGCCCTGGTGGCGAATATCGCCCGGCATCGCCGCGACGTCACCCGCTTTCATGGTGACCTTGCTGCGAGGTGCGCCTGAATCGCGGTCCTGAACGTCCCACACGATCTCGTCGCTCAGTTGCACGAACCACTCGACGCGGTCGTTGCCGTGGAACACCGGCAGCATGTACTCCTCGCTGGTCGGGCAGTACAAGCTGGCCTTGCAAACGCTGACGACACTCGGGTTCCACGTGACATCGCTGCGGCTGATGTAGGCGTACAGGTTGTAGGCAGCGACCTCGTCCTCGAACCCTGGCTCCGGGTACACCTCGGGCGCGTCTTGAGGAACGTCGGCGAACATCCGGTTGACAGGGTGCGTCTCGTCGGTGCGGATCTTCTCGTCGCCCGGCACGCTGACCATTCGATTCGCAGCCACCCGGCGCCGAGTGACGGCCTCGGTGTTGTTGCCGTCCTTGACGCCGAACGGCTTGTCGGTCTCGGCAGGGCTGGCGAACGGGTCGAACGAGGCGTTGGTCCAGTCGTCGAGCATCGCCTTGAACGTCTCGCGGATCAGTCCGGTCTCGAAGTTCTCAGTGTGATCCAGCTCGGCCTTTCGGTAGGCATCGTTAAATCGACCGGCGAACATGTCGACCGTGCCGTAGTGGTTGACCGTGCCGAACACGCTGTCGAAGTTGACCGTGCCGTAGAAGAAGTCCCACGCGACATCGCGCTGCAGCGCGCGAAGAAAGACGTCGGCGCTGAGCACGTGCTTGCCCGTCGGCCATGTGATGTGGACGAAGTATTCGTCGCGTGAGAAGTGGAACGCGCCAAGGCTGAACTCGCGATAGCCCTGTGCGTTGGGGTCGGTCGATTGAACGTCGGTCAATGTCATGTCAGTGGTTCCTTCAGCTCAACAGATGGGGTTAGCTCAAACAGATTTCGGCCCAGCGCTCGACGGTGTCATCGCCGACGATGGTTTGCAACAAGATGACACTGGGCGTGGAGGCGCTCATGCGGTAGGCGGCGTTGGCAGGCAGCAGAGCCTGGTGCCCTTTGCGCAAGACGATGCGACCCATTTTCTTTCCGACTGGGTCGCCGTCGATGCGAACCGAGCCTTCCTTGTCGGCAGGCACGGCGGGGTTGTCGAGCTTGACCAGCTCGACTGTGACCTCGCCGTCCATGCACAGCGGAAATTCGTCGTGGGCGCAGGTTCGCCATTCACTGGTGCCTTCGGCACGAATGGCCTCGAGCACGTACTGCATGTTCTTGCCGACAGCGACCTTCTCCCACGGCTTCGAAGAGTTGGCTACTTCGAAGATGTTGGAGAAGGCGTAGTTCTTGGCCTGGTCGTTGATCAGCTCGATGTTGCCCTTGTCGTAGTCGGCGAGCGACCCGAACTTGGTGACATATTCGGTCACACAGCCCCCTTAGAATGTTCGCATTGCGCACACTCGTGCGATATGTGAACATTGTCGCGGGAGGTGCCTGAGGTGTCAAGTAAGAGCCTGTCAACTGATGGCCCGGACAGAGACTACGTCCAATCGTTGAGTCGTGGATTAACTGTGCTGGAGGCGTTCAATGCTGAACGGCCGGCAATGACACTCGCCGACATGTCGCGCGCTACCGGTCTGACCAGGGCGACGGTTCGGCGGCTCCTCCTCACGCTCGTCGCTCTCGGCTTCGTGTGCACAGACGGGCGAACCTTCGAACTCACACCACGCGTGCTGGACCTTGGCTTCGCCTACGTCTCGTCGTTGCAGCTCCCCGACATCGCCCAGCCGTTCATGGAGGCACTGTCTGATCGCGTGCACGAGAGCGTTTCGGCGTCGGTGCTCGACGGTTCGCAGATCGTGTACGTGGCCCGCGTCAACACCCAACGGATCATGGGCATCTCGCTGGCCATCGGATCCCGGCTGCCGGCGGCATGGACCTCGATGGGTCGAGTGCTGTTGGCCGGCTTGGGCGATCTACAACTCGACGAGTTCCTCGACGGATTAGTCGTCAGCGGCCCGACGATGCAATCGATCAACGACACCGACGCGCTGCGATCCGAGATCCACACGGTTCGCAGTCAAGGATACGCGCTGATCGATCAGGAGCTCGAGCTCGGCATCAGATCGGTGGCTGCGCCGCTGCGCGATCGCCGCGGTCGAACGCTTGCAGCAATCAACGTTGGCACCCACGCAGCACGGGTAACACTGAAGGAGCTGCGCGGCGTGATCCTGCCGGACCTACTCGCAACTGCACGCAGCATCGAGTCCCAACTCGCCAAGCGCTGATGGACGTCGGGTTCGGCGTCTCGTCCTGGCGAAGTGCACACTTTCGGCACAGGACGTGCGCGTTGAAAGTGCGCACTTCCCGGCGGCGCCCCGGTCGTCTTCTGCAACGGTGACGCACCATGGAACTCAGTTCACACACGCTGGTACGTTGTCGCGCATTCATCCGCTGATCGGTCGCGTCGAGGTTCTCGTCGATCATCTACGTCGGCGCGGAATCGAGGTGACCACGGGCGCGGTCATCGACGCGTTCACAGCGCTCACACATCTGCCACTCGAAGAACCCGAGTCGGTAAAGGCCGGGCTACGCGCAACGCTTGTCAAGAGCTCCGATCCGACCGGCGAGTTCGATCGCGCCTTTCGTATGGCCTTCACCGGCGTCGCGATCGGCACGCAAACGAGCGACGCTGAAGGCGCGCAGAAGGATCTGCGGCCACCCACTACGGCCAACCAATTGTCGAGCGCACTGCTCAACGCGATGCAACAGGGCGACGACGCGCAGATCGCGTTCCTGGCGCAGCAAGCGGTCGATGCACTCGCCGGTTTCGACGACGATGCCGAACACAGCGAGCGCTACTACTTGCACAAGGTGATGCGAGCGATCGATCTATCGCGGATGCTCAGTGCGGCGATGCAGCAGCTGCGTCGCGACGGCGAGTTGACGGAGTTGGAACTGATGCTGGCGCGCAACGAGTTCGCCGAAATGCTCGAGCAGTTCCGTCGACGGCTGGCCGCCGAAATCGCCGCCCGGATGGGAGCTGCAGGTATTGCCCATGACGTCGACATCGGGACCGGCCTTGCCGACCGCGACATGCTGCAACTGTCCTCGCTGGAGCTCAACGAGCTGCGCCGTGTGGTGCAACCTCTGGCGCGTCAGCTCGCCGCGCGAATAAGCAGTCGCCGGCGGCTGCGCAGCACGGGCCGGCTCGACGCTCGCCGCACGGTTCGACGTTCGTTGCAGGCCGGAGGCGTGCCCTTCGATGTCGCCATGCGCCGTCGCCATCCGCATCGCCCGGAGCTGGTGCTTCTGTGCGATGTCAGTGGCTCGGTCGCTGAGTTCGCCCAGTTCACATTCACGCTGGTCCATGCGCTGCACGACGAGTTGCGCCGGGTGCGCAGCTTCGCCTTCGTCGATGGCATCGCCGAGGTGACCGACCTGTTCGAGAGCGCACGCCACGAGATTCACGTCAATCGTTTCGTCGAGCGACGCGGTGTGCTGGGCGACGACGGGCACAGCGACTACGGGCAGGCCTTCACACGCTTCGTCGACTTCCACCTCGCCGATGCCGTCTCGTCGCGCTCCACCGTGATCATCTGCGGCGACGCCCGTACCAACTATCGCCCAGATGGCGCGGACGCGCTGCGAGCCATCGCCGAGCAGGCGAGACGTGTGTTCTGGTTGAATCCCGAGCCCGAGCAGGAGTGGGGTGCTACCGATTCGGCGATGAACGACTACCGGGCGTATTGCCGGGGCGCGTTCGAGGTGCGCTCGCTGAGACAGCTTGGCGACGTGATCGCCTCGCTGGTCTAGCTCGTAAACTTTGGGGCATGAATGATCCGGTTCTACAGGAGATTCCCCTCGGGTTCCAGTGGCCGACTCTCGACCCGTTCTTGTTCTGCGTCCATCATCTCGACATGTACCCGGTAGGCAACGGAGAGTTCGGTCCGGATCCGGCATCGCTCGAAGGACGCGAGATGGGGAACGATTTCGAGCCGCTCGATGGATGGCGGATGTATCACGGCGCCGACGTGCCGGGATTCCCACATCACCCACATCGCGGCTTCGAGACCGTCACCTTGGTGCGCAAAGGGCTGATCGACCACAGCGACTCACTGGGCGCGACGGCCCGCTTCGGCCGCGGCGACACGCAATGGCTGACCGCCGGCGCCGGCATCATGCACAGCGAGATGTTCCCGCTGGTCGACACGGTCGAACCAAACACCACCGAGTTGTTCCAGATCTGGCTCAACCTCCCATCGAGCGACAAGATGGTCGAGCCGTACTTCACCATGTTGTGGGCACCTGATATCCCGGTCGTGGAGTTCGAAGGTGGCAGCGTCACTGTTGTTGCCGGCACTCTGGGCGACGCCAAACCGGCGTCTCCTCCGCCGAATTCATGGGCATCTCGCGACGATGCCGAAGTGGCAATCTGGGTGCTGCGCCTCGACGCTGGCGCGTCGTGGACCATGCCGGCGACGCACCATGCCGACGTGGCACGCGCGTTGTACTTCTTCGAGGGCGAGACGCTCTCGATTGGCGACCATCAACTCGGATCGTCGACCGGTGCGGTTGTGCGCAGCGATACCGAAGTCGAGGTGCGTGCCGGCGACTCCCCTGTCGAAGTCCTGATCCTGCAAGGCCGCCCGATCGGCGAGCCGGTTGCTCAATACGGACCGTTTGTCATGAACACGAACGCCGAGATCGAGCAAGCATTCGCCGACTATCAACGAACCGGATTCGGTGGCTGGCCGTGGGATGTCGACGGTCCCGTCCACGGAGCGGATCCAGCGCGCTTCGCGCGCCACCCCGACGGTCTGGTCGAGCGACCCGAATGACAGCGCCGACCGTCACCCTGACGTTCGACAACGGACCGACGCCCGGTACTACCGAGCCAGTGCTCGACCTTCTGGCCGCCCATGCGGTCCCTGCCACGTTCTTCGCAATCGGACGGAAGCTGGCAATGCCCGAGGGCCGGGAGCTTGGCCGGCGAAGCGTGGCCGAAGGGCATCGCCTCGGCGGGCACACCTGGACGCACTCAGTGCAGTTCGGCGCAGCCGACGACGCTGTGATCACCGACGAACTCGATCGGATGCGGGCCGCCGTCGACGATGTTGGAGGCGACGGACTGTTGTTCCGACCGTACGGAGCGGGTGGAGTGATCGACGATCGGCTGATGAGTCGGTTCGGTGCGTCGACACTGTGCTCGCACGGGTACACGTGCGTGCTGTGGAACGTGCTGCCTGGCGACTGGCGCGATCCCGATGGGTGGGTCGATCACGCGCTGAGGGGCATCGATGAGAAGCCGTGGTCGGTGGTGGTGTTGCACGATGTCGTCGGTGCCGCACTCGACCGGCTCGACGAGTTCCTCACGGCTGTCCGCAGTCATGGTTTGGTCTGGTCACAGGATTTCCCAGACGAGTGCACACCGATCCGCGACGGCGCGCCGACCTCGTCGTTCGACACTCTCTGCGTCTCGAACTGATCACCTACGCTCCGGCAATGGAGTTGCACTACGCCACGATCTGGGAGTCGATCGCCGACACCGTTCCCGACGCAACCGCGGTGGTACATGGCGACATCACCAGGACGTGGGCGCAATACGACGAGCGCGCCGCGCGACTCGCTGCCGCGTATACCGCGGCCGGGTTGGGGCCCGACAGCAAGATCGGTTTGTACATGTACAACGGCAACGAGTACCTCGAGGCGCAATATGGCGCATTCAAGATTCGCGGTGTGCCGATCAACGTCAACTATCGCTATCTCGACGACGAGCTGTGGTACCTGCTCGACAACTCCGATGCTGAGGCTTTGGTGTTCCATTCGTCGCTCGGCGACCGGGTGGCACAGGTCACCGAACGACTTCCGAAGTTGAAGCTCCTGATCGAAGTTGACGATGGCGGCACCGGCCAAGTGGAGGGTGTGTCGACCTACGACGAGGTGCTCGCGGCGAACGAGCCGATGGAGCGCATCGTCCGCAGCGAGGACGACATCTACATGCTCTACACAGGCGGCACCACCGGTATGCCGAAGGGCGTGATGTACGACATGGCGTCGCACGTCTCACTGTTCCTGCGGTCAGGCTTCCCGTTCCTGAGTCAACGCGTGCCACGCACCGGCGAAGAGGTGGCCCCCCTCGTCGAGGCCATCACTGCGGAAGGCAACCGGATGGTCGCGATCCCATGCGCACCCCTGATGCACGGCACCGGACTGTGGCTCGGCGCTTTCGCCGCTCACCTCACAGGCGGCGAGGTGATCACACTCACCAGTCGAACACTCGATCCGCACGAGGTGCTGCGCGCCGCGCAAGAACGACGTGCCACGTCGTTGGTGATCGTCGGCGACGCCTTCGCCAAGCCATTGGTCGCCGCTATCGACGAGGCCGAGCAACGCGGCGAGCCATACGACCTGTCAAGCATCGGCGTGATCCTGTCGTCCGGCGTGATGTGGACGTCAGAGGTCAAAG
>JAENVT010000447.1 GCA_016650435.1 Ilumatobacteraceae bacterium | reverse complement strand
GTCGTAGCGCGGCACACAGGAGCCGAAACCCTCTGTTGGTGCCTGGCCTCACGAACCGATACGGCCGTGCGAGGCGAGTAGCAACACTATCTAGCAGGGATGGAACCGTCAACCTTCCGTCAAAGATTTTCCGACGACGAAGTCGCGCTTGCCCTTGCGAAGGAGCAAGAACTGCCCCCTGAGCAGGTCTGATGCGCTCAGCAGCCCGTCTTTGTCGAGTACCCGATTTCCGGCACGGACCGCACCTTGGCTCAGCAGCCGGGAAACCTCGCCGTTCGACTTGGCGACCCCAGCCTGAACGAGCATCTCGTGTACCCGGACGCCATCGAGCGAACTGGGCAGGTGAACACGCGGCACCTCCGCAGCGATTGCCTCGAGAGCCGCCTGCGAGGCGCCACTCGGATCCGCGCCGAACAGTACGTCGGCGGCCTCGCGGGCGGCCACAGCTGCATCCTGGCCGTGCACCAGGGCCGTCATCTCCTCTGCCAGGGCTCGCTGTGCCGGCCGCCGTTCCGGCGAGGCGGCGTGCTGTTCCATCAGGTCGTCGATCTCGGCCAGCGGACGCATCGACAGCATCTTCAGATATGTGCCGACCATTGCATCGTCGCACTGCACCCAGAACTGCCGGAACTGGTACGGCGAGGTACGCGCCGGGTCGAGCCACACTGCCCCACCGACGGACTTACCGAACTTGCTGCCGTCACTTCTCGTCATCAACGGGTGGGTCATCGCAAACGCCTGACTCCCGAGCTTGCGTCGGATCAATTCGACGCCGGCGACGATGTTGCCCCATTGATCGCTTGCTCCGGCCTGTAGTTCGACGTGGTGATGCTCGTACAGATGACGGAAGTCGTTCGCTTGCAACAGCATGTAGCTGAACTCGGTGTACGAGATGCCGTGCTCGCTGTCGAGGCGGGAACGAACGGAATCCTTGGCAATCATCTGGTTCACGGTGAAGTGCTTGCCGACGTCGCGTAGGAACTCGAGCATCGTGATGGGATGCGTCCAATCGGCGTTGTTGACCAACGTCGCCTGGTACGGCCCCGGGTCGAAATCGAGCAACGTGCTGAGCTGGACCTTGATGCATTCGACGTTGTGCCTGAGGGTCTCGTTGTCGAGCAGGTTGCGTTCCTCGCTGCGACCACCGGGATCACCGACCATGCCGGTTGCGCCGCCCGCCAACGGGAAAGGACGGTGACCGGCGAGTTGGAAGCGACGCATGAACAATTGGCCGACGAGGTGGCCGGCGTGCAGCGAATCGGCGGTCGGGTCGAACCCGATGTACACACCGATGTTGCCTGTGGCCAATCGTGCGGCGAGTGCGTCGCGATCGGTGGTGTCGTGAATGAGCCCGCGGGCGTCGAGGTCGGCAAGCAGATCCATAGCAGCGCACCATGTTGCCAGGTCTCGGCCTCAATCACTCGCGAGATAGCGTCGAAGCTTGTGGCGGATCTCGTCGAACTGACCCGATCTCGCCGCGTTCTATCCAAACCTTGCGACGGAACCGAAGACCGGGGACGTGGCGTCGGCATTCCGTTCGTTCGTGTCGGATCACGCCGACTCGATTCGCGAGCTCGTCGCAACGCGCAAGACACAGACGAACGAGGTCGGCCGCTGCTCGCTGTTTCTCCCGCTTCTCGCTCAGCTCCATGAGGAGCGCGGCGCTCTCGGTGTCGTTGAGGTCGGCGCAAGCGCCGGACTCAATCTGCTGTTGACGCACTACGGCTACGAATACGATCCTGGCGGATCCGTCGGAGACCTGTCGGCAGTTCGTCTGACGTGCGGTACGCGTGGAGACCCGCCGATACCTACGGCGATGCCGGCGATCGCAAGCTCGGTCGGGCTCGATCTTTCACCGATCGACGTGAACGACCAAGACCAGACCCGCTGGCTCGAGGCATGTGTTTGGCCAGATCAACCGGATCGATTCGCCCGCCTCCACGCCTGCATCGAGATCGCTCGGAGATATCCGCCTACGGTCGTGCAAGGTGATGCCGTGGACGATGTCGTCGAGAGACTCGGGAGTGTCTCGAACCTTGGCCACGCGGTGGTGATCTCGCCGACTGCCATCCACACGGCTACTGGATGCATTGGCAGGACAGCGGCAAGAGATGAATCAGCCGACCCGCCACCGGCGCAGCCAATCGGCCGCTTTGGTGATGCCGACCCTCGGACCGACGAGCGGTGAGACCGGCGGAGGCACACCGTCATCGGCGATGTTGGCCCGATCGCCGCTATGGGACAGGTCGATCCCGAGGTATCGGCACAACTTGCCCGGGCCGTTGGTCAATCGGGGATCGACGCCGTCCATGGTCACCGCCCGGATCAGTACAGCCTGACCATCGTCCTGCAAACCGGTCACAATATTGACGCAGTAGTGCATGCCGTAGATGAAGTACACGTAGAGATGCCCAGCTGGCCCGTACATCACCTCGTTTCGTTTCGTGCGTCCTCGAAAGGTGTGCGCCGCCGGATCGTCCGAGCTGTACGCCTCGGTCTCGACGATCCGAGCGGCGGTGTTGTCGACGATGAACAGCTTGTTGAGAAGATCCGGCGCGACGTCGGTCGAGTGGCGCTCGAAGAAGCGTTGCGGCAGACGCTTCACGCGACGGCGTTGCTCAGCCGCTCGAGATGCGCCGCGAATCGTTCGATCTGATGCGCAACTGCGGCCGGGCCAGCGCCACCGTCCGTGATTTTCCGTTTCACCGAGACCCCGGGTGCCACGAGCGCGGCCGCGTCTGGACCTAGTGCCGGATCAGCTGCGACCAGCGAAGCCAACGAACCTTCTCCGGCCAACGAGCGACGCACCAGGGTGCCGATCGTTGCGTGGGCCTCGCGAAACGGAGTGCCGCGTTGGACGAGCCATTCTGCGAGATCCGTTGCCGATGTGGCCTCTGCGTCGGCGGCAGCCTGCATCCGCGCGGGCACCCACGTCGCGGTCTCGATCATGCCGGTGACCGCGCCGAGACCGAGCTTGATCTGATCGACCGAGTCGAACAGCGGCTCTTTGTCTTCTTGGTAGTCGCGGTTGTAGGTCAGCGGCAGGCCCTTCATCGTCGCGAGGAATCCGGTGAGGTTGCCGATCAGCCTTCCGGCCTTGCCTCGGGCCAACTCGGCGATGTCGGGGTTCTTTTTTTGCGGCAGCATCGACGATCCGGTGGCATAGGCATCGTCGAGGCGAGCGAACCCGAACTCCTCGGTCGTCCACAGCACGAACTCCTCGCCGATGCGAGACAGGTTGATGGCGACCAGGGTGAGCGTGAACAGTGCTTCGGCGACGTGATCGCGCGACCCGACCGCGTCCATCGAGTTTTCGAACCTCGCCGCGAAACCCAGTCGGTGGGCGGTGAAGTCGGGATCGAGCGGCAGCGACGAGCCCGCCAACGCGCCGGCACCAAGAGGCGACACATCGATCCGATCCATCGCATCGAGGATCCGTTCGACATCGCGTCCGAGCGCCCAGGCATGGGCCAGGAGGTGATGAGACAGCAGCACCGGTTGGGCGCGCTGCAGATGCGTGTACCCAGGCAGGTAGACGTCGCCGGCGGAGCGCGCTCGTTCGAGCAGCACGGCTTGGAGGTCGACGATACGTCGGGCGACCACCATCAGCTCGCGTTTCATCCACAGCCGCACGTCGGTCGCTGCTTGGTCGTTGCGACTGCGACCGGTGTGCAATTTCGCGCCAGTTGGGCCGGCGAGTTCCGTGACACGGCGCTCGATCGCCGTATGGATGTCTTCGTCGCTTTCGGCGAACGCGAAGGTTCTGGTAGCCAGCTCGTCGGACACTTGCTCGAGCGCGGCAATGATCGCGGTCGCTTCGGTCTCGGTGATGATCTCGGCGTAAGCGAGACCGAGTACGTGGGCGACCGATCCGGCAACGTCGTCGAGCCACAGCCGCCGATCGAACGACAAGCTCTCGGTGAACGCCATCAACTCCGCCGCCGGACCACCTTCGAACCTCCCATGCCATAGTGCTTTCCCGGTCGGGGTCGTAGTGCTGTCGTCGTCGGTCATTGCAGGCCGGCCAACTCACGAAGGTGCTCGGCCAGCGCCTTGCCGCCGAGCGATTCCTCGGCGACGCACATCAGTGTGTCGTCGCCCGCAACCGTACCGATCAGCCCGCTCATTCCCGACCGGTCGATTGCCGAGGCGACGACGTGGGCGCAACCCGGCGGTGTGCGCAGCACAACGACGTTGGCCGAGACCTTGACCTCGGCGACCCACTCGCCCATCACTCGGCGCAATTGATCCTCCGGAGCAATTCGTGCTGGCTCGTACTCCGGAATGGCGTAGACCGTCTCGCCGCCCGGCACTCGCACCTTCACCGCGCCGAGGTCTTCGAGGTCGCGCGAGACGGTAGCTTGCGTCGCGGCGATGCCCTCGTCTGCCAACAGGTCGACCAACTGAGGCTGGTTGGTGACTGCGTACTTGCCGATGAGCTTGCCGATGATCTGTTGGCGTTGAACCTTGCTGGCCATCAGCGAACACCCATCAAGAACGCCAGCGCACCGCGAGCTGCATGCATCCGGTTGTGGGCTTGCCGGAAGACGTGGCTGCGTGGACCATCGATGACATCCGCTGCAACCTCGTAGCCACGATACGCCGGCAGGCAGTGATAGAAGCCGGCGTTCGGCGCGGCTTTGGCCATCATCTGATCGGTCACCGTGTAGCCCTCGAAGGCTTGCTTGCGATCGTTCTTCTCCGCCTCCTGCCCCATCGAGGTCCACGTGTCGGTATGCACTGCTATTGCGCCCGCAACCGCGTCGTCAGCACGATGGACCTGCCGTACCCGACCGCCGCCAAGAAGGTTCAGCCGTTCGAGTTCGGCGTCGGAGGCGTGGTATCCGACAGGGCAACCGAGCGCGACGTTGGCATCCAACAGCACGCACGCCTCGGCAAGCGAACGAGCCACGTTGTTGTAGTCGCCGATGTATGCAACGGTCTGACCCGTGAGTAAGCCATGAACCTGTTGCATGGTCAGGGCATCGGCAAGTCCCTGCAGCGGATGCGAGTGGTCGCTGAGCATGTTGACGATGGGCACAGTGCTGACCGCAGCCATGCGCTCGACGACTGCGTGATCGAAGACGCGTGCAGCCAACATCGCGTGATAGCCGGCCATCACACGGGTGATGTCTTCGACCGTCTCACGTACATCGAAACCCACCTCTTCGCCACGCGTGTACACCGGGTGACCGCCAAGCTGGGCGACGGCCATCTCCATGGATTGACGCGTGCGGTTGGAAGGCTTCTCGAAGATCAAGGCGACACCCAGGCCGGCAAGCACCGGCCGCAGGTCGGTCCGCTCCGCAAGGGAAAGCAACTGCACGAGCTCCTCGGCTGAGAGGTCGGTGATGTTGAGCAGGTGTCTCATTTCAGAACCTCCCCGATCATCGCGACAGCCTCGTCGAGCTCCGCTTCGGTGACGGTCAGCGGCGGCGCGAATCGAAGCGACGTTACCGTGACCGCATTGGTGACCAAGCCAAGCTCGAGCAGGTTCAAATAGGCAGCTTTCGCGTCGCCGCCGTCAGCGAGCTCTGCGGCAAGCAACAGTCCGCGGCCGCGAACGCTGGCGATTCCGGGCAGCTCGGCCAGCCGCGCCGAGAAATATTCGCCGCGCTTCGCCGCAAGTCCAGGTGCGTCGATGCGGCGCATCTCGTCGATGACCGCGCTGACCACCGCGGCTGCCAGTGCCGTGCCGCTGAACGTGCTGCCGTGGTCGCCGGGCTGGAAGACCGCAGCAACCTCGTGCTTCGCCCACGTCGCACCGACGGGAAAGCCGTTCCCCATCGCCTTGGCCATCGACACGACGTCGGGCACGATGCCGGCATGTTGGAAGCCGAACCACTCACCTGTCCGGCCGAAGCCTGTCTGGATCTCGTCGAGCATCATCAGCAATCCGCGCTCGTCGCACAAGGCCCGGACGTCGCGTAGGTATTGGTCGTCGGCCGGCACGACGCCGCCCTCGCCCTGCACGGGCTCGAGCAACACGGCAGCAACCGTCGTGTCGATGGCTGCCTCGAGCGCATCGATGTCGTTGTAGGCCACGTGACGAAATCCGTCGGGCATCGGGAAGAAGGGCTCGTGTTTCGCCGGCTGACCGGTCGCCGCCAGCGCGGCAAGGGTGCGGCCGTGGAAGCTTCCGAACGCGCTGATCACACCGTGGCGACCACGCCCCCCGAACTTGCGAGCCAACTTGAGTGCCGTCTCGTTGGCTTCGGCACCGCTGTTGCAGAAGAACACCTGACCGATCGCGCCTGTGGCCTCGGCCAACAACGCATCGATCCTGATTGCGGCCTCGGCCACTTTGTCAGTTGCGAACAGGTTGCTCACGTGCATAAGCGTCGCTGCTTGCTGGGAGATGACGTCGGTGATCCGCGGGTTCGAATGACCGAGAGCGATCACAGCGAGACCACCGAGGAAATCGAGATACCGCTTGCCATTGCTGTCCCACAGTTCGGTGCCGGCACCACGCACGAACATCACCTGTGGAGCGCCGAACACCGGCATGAACGGGCAGACGGTGGGTGCCGCCGAAGTATCGAATGCGTGTGCGTTCATTGGACCATCGTCCCTATCCCCTCGTCGGTGAAAATCTCGAGCAACAGAACGTGGGCAATCCGCCCGTCGAGGATGTGCGCCCGCCGCACACCGCTGCGCACGGCGTGCACGCAGCTCTCGACCTTGGGGATCATGCCGCCGGCGATCGTGCCGTCGGCCAGCAGCGCTTCAAGTTCGTCGGGCGTGGTTTGGCGGATCAACGTGGCCGGGATGTCGATCAGTCGTCGCAGGCCTTCGACGTCGGTGAGGTAGACCAGCTTCTCCGCGCCGAGAGCCTCGGCGATCGCGCCGGCAACGGTGTCGGCGTTGATGTTGAAGGCCTGCCCCGCGGCGTCGGTGCCGATGGTCGCCACGACAGGGATGAACTCGTCGTCGAGCAACGCGTTCAAGATCGTCGGGTTGATCGATTCGACATCACCCACGAACCCGAGATCGGCATTGCGAGCAACAGCCCGGATGAGACCGGCGTCCTCGCCGGACACCCCGACGGCAAGCGGGCCGTGCACGTTGATCGCCGCAACGAGTTGCGGATTGACCTGGCCGATCAACACCATCCGGACGATGTCGACGGTCTCGCCGTCGGTGACACGCAGTCCGTTGCGAAACTCGCTCTGCTTGCCGAGGCGGGCCATCAGTTCACTGATCTGCGGTCCACCGCCGTGCACGACCACGGGCCGCATGCCGACTTGGCGCATCAGCACGATGTCTTGGGCGAACAGGGCGAGCGCATCGTCTTCGGAGGCACCCGCGAGGGCATTGCCGCCATATTTGACGACGACGACTTGGTCGGCGAACCGACGAATGTAGGGCAGGGCCTCGACCAGAGTTGCGGCCCTGTCCGCGGCCGCGGTCACCGTCACGGGTACAAACCCTTCCAGATGGTCGGGATCGTCGGCCCGCTGGTTCTCCTCGCCCTCCTGGTCACGGGTACATACCCACTGTTGACAAACCCGCGGTCTCCGGCAATCCGAGCGCGACGTTGGCAGCCTGTATCGCGCCTCCCGAAGCACCCTTGGCGAGATTGTCGATTGCGCAGATGGCGATGACGGTGTTGGTGCGCTCGTCGAAGCGCGCCGTGATGTGGGCGACGTTGCTGCCGAGTGTCGCCTTGGTCGACGGCGAATGCGGACGCACGACGACGAACGGTTCGTCGCGATATCGACCGGCGAGCGTCGCCAGCAACGACGCTGTCGTCACCCCCGTGGCCGGCTTGGCGTAGCAGGTGGCGAGGAGCCCGCGGCTCAAGGGCGCGAGATGCGGGGTGAACAACACCTGTGCTCCAGTCTCCTGCTCGATCTCCGGTGTGTGTCGGTGGTCGAGCAGCCCGTATGCGTTGAGGTCTTCATCGACGGTGCAGAACATCGATGTGTGCTTCAGGGCGCGCCCTGCGCCGCTGACGCCGGTGATGGAGTTGACGATCACGCCGAGCGGATCGATCACCCCTGCTTGAACCAACGGTGCCAGCGCGAGGGTCGCCGCCGTCACATGGCAGCCCGGGGTCGCGATCAGCGTTGCTTCCTTCAAGTCTTCCCTGTGCAATTCCGGCAAGCCGAACACTGCGGCCGCCAGCAACTCGGGCTGATCGTGGTCGAATCCGTACCACTGCGGATACAACGAGACATCCTTCAGACGGAACGCCGCGGACAGATCGACCAGGCAGCCGACCTTGCCGTGGAGCTGCGGCGCCACCGCCATCGATGCTTCGTGGGGCAAGCCCAGGAACACGACGTCGAGCTCCTCGGCCCTCGCAGGGTCGAACTCGTCGAACACCAAGTTCGGGTACTGGGCAGCGAGGCTCGGGTACAAACCACTGGCCAGTGAGCCGGCCTGGCTGTCGCCGGTTGCATAGACGACGTCGAACTCAGGATGCTGGGCGCACAACCGCAGGAGCTCTGCGCCCGTGTATCCCGATGCGCCGATGATGCCGATTCGCTTCACGGCGTATGATTATACAGTTGCACGCATGGTCATGCAACTGTATTGTTCAAACTTCGATGGCTACACCGAGGCGCTATTGACCTGGAACACGATGTCAATCTTCTCGAAGCCCATCGACTTGAGCATCCCCGTCAACACGAACGTGGTGTGCTCCTGGGCACGCTGGATCAGGTCGGTCTGGCGAGCCGAGTCTGCCATCTTCTGTGTGGCTGCCTGGTACAACGAGGCCTCGCTGGTTGGGTTGTCATTGAAGATTCCGACCACTCGGTTGATCAAGCCACGATCTCGGTTCATGACGTGGCTCTGCTTGTGATCGAGCACTGGAGTCATGGCGTAGGCGCTGGGCAGGGTCACGACCACTGATTTGTTGTCATCGCTGACCTTCACCGCGCCGGCGCCGATCGAACTGAAGTCGACGACAGCGTCGACGGTGCCAATCCCGACGAATTGCACGCGTTCACCGGCGATGGCGCTCGGCACGTACTTCACGTCTTTCTCGAGGTCGAGGGTCACCTCGAACTGGGCCTGAGCAGCATGGAAGTCGGAAAGGTCGCGGAGTTCAATGAGCACGGGCGGCGGGGAATGGTCTTTGGTCACCGTTGAGAACGGCGAATGGAGCAGTTGGAAGCCAACTACACCTGCCACTACCAGGCCGGCGACGAGCGCGACACCACCTAGGAACTTTTTGAACATGGGAAACGTTTTCTCTCCTTGCGGTTCGGGGGTGAACCGTACAGGGAGTCTTCAACGCCAGAATGGTGCCGTGAATTCCATGTACGCGACGACCAGGGGAATGCTGCTGTTGGCGACACCGCCTCTCGACGACCCCAATTTCGACCGGTCGGTGATCTATATCATGGAGCACAGCGCCGAAGGCGCTGTCGGTGTCGTGCTCAATCACCCGACCGAAGAGACCGAGATCGACGGCCTCGACCTATGGATGGATCTGTCGGCGCCACCCGCTGTCGTGTTCAATGGCGGACCCGTCCAGTTCGATGCCCTGATCGCGATCGCCGAGCTAAGCGGACCGCGCGAAGACGCCTGGAGCCCGATCCTGGCGGATCTTGGCAGCGTCGATCTGGCACGCGATCCGATCGATGTGGCAGACGAAGTCGGTCGGGTACGGATGTTCCGCGGCTACGCCGGTTGGTCTGCAGGTCAGCTCGACAGCGAGCTCGAGGGTGGCGCGTGGATGGTCTTCGACGCGCAACGCGACGACGTCTTTCACCGCGAGCCTGAAGATCTGTGGCGTTTGATCCTGCGGCGGCAACGCAGTCGGATCGCCTGGCTTGCCAACGCACCAGACGACCTGTCGATGAACTAGCACCGCCGTGTTCACTCGTCCCGATAATCTCTCGGACGCGCAGGTCGTCGAGGCGCTCGGTGCCTGGGAACTGAGCATCGACACGATCGAATATGCGCCGGTGGGTTTCGGTAGCTATCACTGGCGAGTGATCGCTGACGGCCGACGGTGGTTCGTCAGCGCGGACGATGTCGAAGCCAAGCGTCGAGACCGCGAATCCCTCGAGGAGTCACGGCGACGACTTCGCGTGGCGCTCTCGACAGCGTGGTTCCTTCGCCGCGCTGGACTGACGTTCGTCGTTGCTCCCATCCGTACATCGGAGGGAGCGATCATCGAGGTGGTGGACCATCGCTACGCCGTCGCCCTGTATCCACATGTCGATGGCGAGTCTCGTTCGTGGGGTCCGTACCTGAACCGGTCCGAACGTTTGGCCGTGCTCGATGTGATCACCGAGCTCCACAGGTCGGCCGACCTTGCTCGTCCGATAGCAATCGCCGATGACCTGAAGATCGACGGCCGTGACCAACTCGTCGCTGCGCTTGACGACCTCGACACACCGTGGACAGCCGGACCGTATGCGGAGCAGACTCGAGCACTGCTACGACCTCGCGCAGATGACGTGAATCGGGCACTCGGGCACTATGACGAACTTGCGGCCGGCGTGCTCGAGCAACAGAAACGCATGGTCGTCACCCACGGAGAGCCCCATCGAGGGAACACGATCGGCACCGCGTCGGGCGTGATGTTGATCGACTGGGATACCGTCCTCGTCGCGCCACCGGAGCGCGACCTGTGGTCGCTCGCCGCCGAAGATCCTGCGATCACCGCGGACTATGCGGCCATGACCGGGACCACCACGAACCATGACTCGATTCGGTTGTACATGTTGCGCTGGGATCTCACCGAAATCGCGATGTTCGTCGGCAATTTCCGGCGCGAGCACGACGACACCGAAGACACCAGAGTGGCCTGGTCGGGACTGAGCCACCAGCTCGACCCCGCCCGATGGACCGCCCCTGATTGAGTGTCTAGGTCAGGCCCGTGGCGCGGGCAACGAGGACCCGCCGGTTGTTGACTCCCGTTTTTGCAAAGACCGACTTGAGGTGATCCTGCACTGTGTGTTCGGAAACGAACAGGCGCTGTGCCAGTTCTCGAGTATCGGTCCCCGCAACGAGGTGCCTGAGCAGTTCGGATTCCCGCTCGCTCAGACCGGCAACTCGGGCGTAAAGCGCGGCTCGTTCGGTCGCTGGTGTCGGCTCGATGCTCACAGCAATCGACGCCGCATCGGCAGACGTCTTTTCGATACGTGCCGCGCGAAGCGTCACCCAGAGGCCATCGCGCAGGTGCACGCGCGCCGATGGCGGGTGTGTGTCGACGGCCGCCTGGTGGGCGAGCAGCTGTGCGGCCACGTTGTATGCGCCGGCCGGAATCGGCGCCCGCTCGGCGTCGGTCGGCAGCAAGGCACGAAGGTATGCGTCAGCCTGCGGAGTTTGGGTCAGCAGCTCGAGATCATCCGACAGCAGCAGCACAGCGGGCCCACTGTGGCGATCAAGCGTGCTGGAGCTGTGCTCGAACGAAGGCATCGAGGTGTGCCGGAGTGCCGAGGTCGCAACGTCGGCGAGGTCCGTCAAGACCTCGCACTCCCCTTCTAGAAAGACGCCACCGTGTCGCCACAGGTCGACGAACGCCCAGGTGCCGTACTGATCGCGGAACACCATTGACATGACATCGCTGACCCCGTAACCCCGGAGCAGCTCCCGCCAAACCAGGCTCCTCGACAGATCCCCACTGGTTGCCCCGACCAACGTGACAGCGGTGTTCGAGGGCAAGGTGGTCCAACGATTCATCGCTGTCAGGTACTTCAGTCTGATGACCTTCGGGATGTCGGCCAACGAGGGCACATCGGCCAGAGGAGCCGAACCCACGCATGTCTCAGGATCCGTCACTAGCCATACGTAGGCGTCGAACGCGATTTCGGAGCGGACTTCAGCGAGTAACTCGATTCGGAGCGCACGCCCATCGAGACCTCGTCCACAGATCTTGGCGATGCGGTCGCGTCTCGACACAAGTCGATCCTACGACTGACAAAACCCCACAAACCTGGGATGGCCACGCCCCGGCCTCCTCGGTACCTTCGCTTCATGATCACTCTTCACATCGAACATTCCATCACCGACTACAACACGTGGCGAACAGCATTCGATGCCTTCGCCCATGCGCGTCATGGAGCGGGGGTCATCGGCGAACGCATCTCCCGTCCGGTCGACGACCCGTGCTACATCGTCGTGGCCCTCGATTTCGAGTCAACCGAGCGCGCTGAGTCGTTCCGACAATTCCTGGAGACACAGGTCTGGTCATCGCCGACGGCATCACCCGGCCTCAGCGGCCGACCAAGGACATCCATCCTCGAGCCGGCACCCTCCCCTGCGTGAGCTAAAATTCGGACGCTGTCGCGGTGAACCGCCACTCCAGTGGTGGCGAATACCCGGCGAGCAACCCGGAAAGGGGTCAACGATATGTCGTACGCAATTGTGCTGGTCTTCGAAGGTGTCAGCGAGGCCGACTACTGGAAGGTCAACGAGACTCTGGGCATCAATCGGGATGGTTCCGGGGACTGGCCGGACGGCATAAAGTCACACGCCGCCGGCCCGACCCCGAATGGCTGGGTCGTCGTGGAGAAGTGGGAATCGAAAGCCGCGCAAGAGGCATTCATGGCTTCACGCCTGGGCGCCGCCATTGCAGCGGCAGGCTTGCCGGCACCCGCGCAAGTCATCGAGACCAACACCGTCAACGACAAGCACATCGACTGAGGGGCGTGCACCTAGCGAAGCGTCGCCCCGAGCTTGGCGACGCCGGCGACAATCTTGTGGCGCACGTCGGTGAGTTCGGTGTCGCTGAGCGTGCGATCTAACGCCTGGAGTCTCAGGCGATACGCCAAGCTGCGACTGTCGGGGGGCAGGCCGGCACCGCGGTACACGTCGAACAGCGCCACGTCGACCAACAGGGCCCCCGCCGCCTGCTTGATCGCCTTCTCGACCTTCTCTGCGGTCACAGAGTCGGGAGTAGCGAACGCCAGATCCAAGTCGCTGGATGGGAAACGACTGGTCGGCCTCCATACCGGGACCTTGGCATCGTTGGCCAGCAGCACCGAGAGGTTGAGCTCGAGCACGGCCACACGTTCTTCGACTTCGTACGCATCGAGCACATCGGGATGCACCTCGCCCACCGCGCCGATCGCGTCCTTGCCGAGCGACAATGTTGCGGACCGAGTCGGGTGCAACCCGGCGGGAGGATTCGTCTGGTCGACGCGCGCACCGAATCCCATGGCGGCTGCGACTTCGCGCCACACATCCATCGCTGCCCTGGCATCACGGCCGGCGAGCACCACACCCAATTGTTCGTACTCGTCGGGCAGCTCGCCGTTGCCGGGCGGATAGACATGACCGATCTCGAACAGGCTGACGTTGGTTCGTCGATGCGACTCGTTGAACGCAACCGCCTTCAGCAAACCCGGACGCAATGACGTGCGCAACACGCTCTCTTCGGCCACCAGCGAGTTGACGATGCGCACGGCCGGGCCGGCGAGCCCGGCACGAACCAGATCGTCGTCGGCAAGGAACGGGTTGGGCATCGCCTCGTTGATGCCAAGACCGAGCAGCACACCGCGCAGCTGGCGCCGACGAGCTTGCATGGGTGACAGACGACCGTGCATCGCCGACTTCGGCACGGTCTTGCCAATCTTGCTGTAGCCGTATTGGCGAGCGACCTCTTCGATGATGTCGACCTCTTCTGTGCAGTCGGGCCGCCACGAAGGAGCGGTGACCGTCAACGGGTCGGAGCCGCTGATCGCAAATCCCAGGCCAACGATCAACGCAGGGATCTGCTCGCTCGACAGCGATGTGCCGAGCAGACCGTTGACCTTCGAGACGCGAACGTCGATTACTGCCCTCACGGGTAGATGCGGCGACTGGGCATCGACCATCCCCTCGTGCACGACGAGGGTGGGGCAGGTGAGCCGCAGGAGCTCGACGAAGCGAGCGATCGCCGCCGGCATGCCATGCGGATCAACGCCGCGGTCGAAGCGCAGCGATGCCTCGCTGCGAAGGCCGAGCCGGGTGGCGGTCTTGGCGATGCTGATCGGTTCGAACCAGGCGATCTCGAGGGCGATCGCCGTGGTCGTCTCGCTGATCTCGCTGTCGAGGCCGCCCATGATTCCACCGATCCCGATCGGAGTGTCGGTGGCGTCGCAGATCAACAAATCCTCCGAGGTCATCGCCCGCTCGACACCATCGAGCGTCACCATCGTCTCGCCGTCCACTGCGTGACGTACTCGAAATCCGCCACCGCCGAGTGTGTCGAGATCGTATGCGTGGTTCGGTTGGTTGAGCTCGAGCATCACATAGTTGCTGACGTCGACGACGTTGTTGATCGAGCGCATACCGGCCGCGGCCAGCCGGTGGGCGATCCAGTCGGGTGACGGACCGACACTGATTCCGCTGATCACTGTGCTCGTGAACCGCGCGCAACGATCACCATCGACCAGTTCGACCGACGCTTGTCGAGCGGGTGCACCCTCGCTCGCGGTGATTGCTGCGGGAAGCGCTGCTAGCGGCACACCGAGGCGCGCCGCCACTTGGCGAGCAACTCCGAGATACCCGAAACAGTCGGGGAGGTTGCGGGTGACATCGAGGTCGTAGACGGTTTCCCCCGTGAGACCGAGCGCCTCGCCGTACGGCACGCCGAGCGGTGTGTCCGCGGGGAGGATCACGATGCCGGCATGGTCGTCGCCGAGACCCAACTCGCGCGCCGAACACAGCATGCCGTCGCTCTGTATTCCAAGGATGGGCTTCGGCTCGATCACCCGCCCGTCGGGCATCGCCGTGCCCGGCGTCGCGAGGGGCACGATGTCGCCGGACTGCATGTTGAACGCGCCGCACCACACGTGTCGCTCGCGACCGTCGCCGGCATCGACATAGACGCGATGCACCTTGGCCGCTTCCGGGTGCCGCTCGGTGCGCACGACCCGCGCTGTGATGACGCCGTCGACTGTCGCACCGACGTGGATGATCTCGTCGACCACGAGACCGAGGTCGGTCATGGTTTCGGCGATCGTATCGATGTCATCGCCGAGCGGGGCGAGCTCGTTGAGCCACGAATGAACAATTCTCATCGGAGCGACCCCATCAGAACTGCTCCACGAAGCGGAGGTCGTTGCTGTACATCTCGCGTACGTCGCCAATCGCGTGCCGCTCCTTGGCCATGCGGTCGATACCGAAGCCGAACGCGAACCCGCTCCACTCCTCTGGATCGAGGCCACCCGCACGCAGCACATTGGGATGCACCATTCCGCAACCACCGAGTTCGAGCCATTGACCGGTAGGCGTCTGAATGTCGAACTCGGCAGAAGGTTCGGTGAACGGGAAGTAACTAGGCCGAAGGCGTGACCCGAACTCAGCGCCGAAGAACGCCTTCGTGAACGATTCGATCGTGCCGGCCAGGTCGGCGAGGGTGATACCGCGGTCGATCACGAGACCTTCGAGCTGATGAAACACCGCGAGGTGTGTTGCATCGGTGGTCTCGTTGCGGAAGACGCGCCCCGGCATAATCATGTAGATCGGCGGTGGCAAGGTCTGCATCACCC
>JAENVT010000446.1 GCA_016650435.1 Ilumatobacteraceae bacterium | reverse complement strand
GTGCTGATCGATCTGCCGATCGCAGTGTCGCCGGTCGTCGTCGGCCTCGCCCTGATCCTGGTCTACGGGAAGTTCGAGCCGATCGGCGGGTGGTTCGACGACCACGGCATCAAGATCATCTTCGCCTACCCGGGCATGGTGCTGGCCACCGTGTTCGTGTCGTTGCCGCTCGTCGTGCGCGAAGTTGCGCCGGTGCTCGAAGAGATCGGGATCGAACAGGAGCAAGCGGCTTGGACGCTGGGCGCCAACCGCGTGCAGACATTTCGCAGGGTGACGTTGCCGGCAATTCGCTGGGCGCTGGCGTACGGCGTCGTGCTGACGTTGGCACGTTCGCTCGGCGAGTACGGAGCGGTGGCCGTCGTGTCGGGCCGGCTGATCGGCAAGACGCAAACCGCAACACTCGTGGTCGAGGAGCGATTCCAGAACTTCGACCAGACGACGGCGTACGCCGTATCCGTGACGCTCGCGATCGTTGCCATCTTGATCTTGATCGTGATCAACGTCCTTCGACCAGAGGAGCACACCTGATGGGAATCCGCGCCCAGAACGTCACGAAGCGTTTCGGTGATTTCGTCGCGTTGGACAACGTCTCGGTCGACATCCCCAGTGGATCGTTGACCGCCCTGCTGGGTCCCAGCGGTGGAGGCAAGTCGACGTTGCTTCGCATCATTGCCGGTCTCGAACAGCCGGACTCAGGATCGATCGAGATCGCCGGTGCCGACTCGACATCGCTGCCGCCGCAGCAGCGCAACGTCGGCTTCGTCTTCCAGCACTACGCGGCGTTCAAACACATGACCGTGCGTGGCAACGTGGCCTTCGGGCTCGAGATCCGCAAGCGGCCCAAACGCGAGGTCGAGAATCGAGTCAACGAACTGCTCGCACTCGTGCACCTGTCGCAGTTCGCCGACCGATACCCGTCACAGCTTTCCGGTGGGCAACGCCAGCGCATGGCCCTCGCCCGTGCCCTCGCTGTCGAGCCACAGGTCCTCCTGCTCGACGAGCCGTTTGGTGCACTCGACGCCAAGGTTCGCAAGGAACTGCGCGACTGGCTGCGGCGGTTGCACGACGAGGTTCACGTCACCACGGTGTTCGTCACCCACGATCAAGAAGAGGCAATGGAAGTGGCCGACGAGATCGTCGTGATCAACAACGGCGCGGTCGAGCAGATCGGCACACCCGATCAGCTGTACGACGAGCCGGTGAACGACTTCGTGATGAACTTTCTTGGTCCGGTGACGAGTTTGGGTGGCATCGCGGTGCGACCACACGACATCGAGATCCTCACCTATCGTGCTGCCGGGACGGTGCCTGCAACCGTCGTGCGGATGGTGCGGCTCGGCTTCGAAGTCCGCCTCGACGCGATCGCGAATGGACACGAGGTGTGGGTGCAGGTCTCGCGGGGCGAAGCTGATCGGCTCGATCTCGAGCCGGGCAGTGAAGTCTTCCTCCGACCCACAGCCGCGCGAGCCGAGCTCGCCGCCGCGGTCGGGTAAATCCGGGTTCCAATAGTTCTTCGTGCACGTACGCTGCCGCGCATGCCGGTGCCGTTCGAGCTGTCCACTGATCTCGGGCTGAGCTGGCGGGCGATCACGCTCGACGACATCGCCATATGGCACGAGCTGATCGGCGCGATCGAAGAACGCGACCGGCCCAGCGAGCGGCTCGACCGCGACGACCTGATCGAGGAGTTGACCAGCGGGTCGTACAAGGATCCCGCTCGCAACTCACTGATCGGCGTCGACGCCGGTGGCGCCGCCCGGGCATTCGGTCACATGGATGTGTACCCGGGCGCGACGCTGCGCCGCGTGTTCCTGGGGGGCGGGGTGCACCCCGAATGGCGTCGACGCGGCATCGGCAGCGAGGTCTTACGATGGCAGACCGCGCGGGCTCACGCGGCCTTGACCGAGCAGGAGACCGCTGGCTCAGGAGCGGAGTTGATCCCGTGGAGGATTGTTGCCAGCCACGAGGAGCACTTGACCGATCGCAACGCTCTCTTCAATGCCAAGGGTTACGTGGCGATCCGCTGGTTCCACGACATGGTGCGTCCGCTGGGAGGCGGCGCGGTACCGATCCCCGAGATCACGGTGCCCGAAGGCGTGCACCTTGCCCCGTGGACCGAGGATCTCGACGAAGCGGTTCGGCTCGCCCACAACGACTCGTTCGCCGGGCATTGGGGCTCGCAGCCCCGTGACGAAGAACTCTGGAAGGAATCGGTCACAGAACACCGCACGTTCCGTCGCGACTGGAGCGGAGTGGTGATCGATGCGACGAAGTTGGACGGTGACGGCTGGCCGGCAGTCGCCGGCTACCTCGCCGCGCATGCCTACCCGCAGGACTGGCCAGCCAAGGGATACTCCCAAGGATGGGTGTCGCTGGTGGGGGTGCGTCCCGCGTGGCGCGGGCGCCGCCTGGCTGCCGCGCTGCTTGCCGAGAACATGCGGTGCTTGGAGGCCGATGGGATCGACGCGGCCGGTCTCAACGTCGACACCGGCAACGCCAGCGGAGCACTCGATCTGTACCTCGGCATGGGGTATGTCGTCGAGCACACCTCCGTGGCCTGGGCGCTCGAGTCACTCTCGGCTTCGGGCGTGTGACCTGCGACTTTAATTCTGACTGATTTAGTCAGATTTATGCCCCGAGAGGTTGATAGTGGCCGCGGATGCTGATAAACCTGACCTACCTGGTCGGGAATTGGTCAGGCAGTGATCCAATCGATCTGCAGGAGCTCCGATGCACGTCTCAACCGTCGACAACGAACGCCAAGATGTCACGGATCGCGATGGCGACGGCTGGAAACGCGCCGCACAACGGGCGCTGCATCCGGCAACCCGCACGGTTGGCGCCGACGTGCTTGCCGCGATCGCTTCCGGTCTCGCCGCAGTGACTGTGCCCTGGGAGCTCGGCCTTGGTGAGATACCGACCGAGCGTCGCTTCCACCGCGTGCTCGCCACCGAGGCCTACGAGGCGTGGGTGATCTGCTGGCCGAGTGGCGAACTGCTCGACATGCATGACCACGGTGGCTCGGCTGGGGCGTTCAGCGTCGTGTCGGGCGAGCTC
>JAENVT010000445.1 GCA_016650435.1 Ilumatobacteraceae bacterium | reverse complement strand
GTTGGTCCCGAGATCGTGCTACGCCGTGCCGCCGATGGGGCGTTCATCGACGACGCGGTCGTGGTGTACGGCGATGCAGCGATCCTTCGCCACGGTGCAGAACTCCTGGGTGTCGACGTCGAGATCGAGGCGATCGACAGCCCGGACCAATGGGCTCCTGGCCGCAGCTTGCGGGTTGTCGACCTCGAATTACTACAAGCCGCTGATCATCGTCCGGGAGAGATCGACGCAGCGTCCGGCGCCGCCGCGCGGCAGTACGTCGTTGCCGCGACCAACGACGCGTTGGCCGGGCGTGTTGCCGGCATCGTGACGATGCCGATGAACAAAGAGGCAACACAACTCAGCGATGCAGGCTTTGTCGGTCATACGGAGTTGATCGCCGAGGCATGCGGGGTGCAGAGATTCGCGATGATGCTGACTGCCGGCGACCTGGCTGTCACTCATGTCAGCACCCATGTGTCGCTGCAAGAGGCGATCCGCCGCGTCACCACGGCCAGGGTCACCGAGGTGATCGAACTGACCCACGAGACGTTGCACCGCTTCCTCGACCAACCGAGGATCGCAGTGTGCGGCGTCAACCCGCACGCCGGCGAACACGGCCTGTTCGGATCAGAGGACGCCGAACAAATCGTGCCGGCCATCGCAGCCGCGCGCGCCGCTGGAATCGATGCAACCGGTCCGCATCCGGCCGACACTGTCTTCCATCAAGCCGTCCATCGCAAACAGTTCGACGCCATCGTCTGCATGTACCACGACCAGGGTCACACACCCATGAAGCTGTTGGCGTTCGAGAGCGGAGTCAACGTCACCGTTGGTCTGCCCATCGTGCGCACCTCGGTCGACCACGGCACGGCGTTCGACATCGCCTGGCAGGGCATTGCCTTCACCGGCTCACTGGACCACGCCTTGAGCTGGGCACGTCGGTTGGCGGGTGATTCGCGACGCGTTCAGTGAGGATCGACGAGGTCGAGGAACTGCCAGGTCTTCCCCTCGGCAACGCCCATGAGCTCGCGGCCACACGTCTGCCAGACGTTTGGTGACGATGTGACGTGCTGCGTGCCGGCGAACACGTCGCGGTACATGCGTTGAATCGTGCCGCGGCGCAGCGACGTGGTGCCTCCCGCCAGGTAGACGAACGTGGCGATCTCGTGCAGCGTCTTGGTGATGTGGGCCAGCGCCAGACGCACCAACGTGTGCTGGCGCACGGAGATTCCGTCACCCGCGTACAGGCTCTTCGACAGGTCGGTCCACGACTCCATGACCAACGCCCGAGCTGCGCGGAACTTCGCTTCGGCCTCGGCGTAGCCCTGTTGGAATGCGGCGCTGTCGGCCTGCGCTCCAGGCCGCCCGGCTTTGCCGTGGACCAGCTCGGCGAGCTCGTCGAGCAGGCGACGACCGACACCCATCGCCCATCCGCTGTGGCAGGTGACAGCGAAGCCGATGATGCCGAGGCCGTACAGGCTGCCGCCGCGCTCCGGCGTCGTGGTGACTGCGAAGTGGCTCCAACCGTTCGGCACGAACACGGACTCCATCGTGTAGTCGATGCTGCCGGTGCCGCGCAGGCCCATCACGTCCCAGTTGTCGATCAGATTCACAGCCTCGATCGGCGTGACGAAGATACGTGGCTCGCCGGTCTCTTCGATGATGCCGAGCGAGTGGACGTGGCTGGAGTGCTTGAGACCGGATCCGAAGCTCCACGATCCGCTGAGCAAGAGACCACCGTCGACCATCTTGGCTGTCCCCGGTCGCGTGCCCTGGCCGGCGATGACCGGCTGCTTACCATCGCCCCACAGTTCGGCGACCGCGTGGTCCGACAGGTAGGCACCGGCCGTGCCGATCGACAGGTTGGCGGCCATCGCCACCCAGCCGGCTGAAGCGTCGGCGTACGAGAGGTTCTCGAGCACCTCGAGCGAGTGGACCGGGTCGAGCTCGGCGCCACCCAACTTCTCGGGAACCCACAACCTCAACAAACCATCGCGATGAAGTGCGGCGACGGCCGCCGGTGATAGCTCGCCTTCATTGTCGGCAAACTCAGCCTCGGCGTCGAGCAACGGAACGAGTGCCTTGGCTCGCTCGGCAAGGATGGTGTCTTCACTGAGTGATTCGCCGAGCCGCATCTACTGTCCCCCTTGTTGCAGTTCCTAGGTCAGCGGCGAGCTTAGGCAGCGACAGCGCTTCTGGCCGCTTCGAGCTTGGCGGTCGTCAGCTTGCTGCGCCCGATAACGAACAGGCAGGCATAGATCGCGGAGTCGAAGAAGAAGGCCGATCGCAGTGCGATCCGGCGGTTGGCGAGGTGGCTGACGACGGTGACCGTGATGCCCCCCAGCGCGGCACCGATCGGCATCATGCCCCATGCAAAGAAGCGGTACACGCTGTTGACCCTGCCGAGCAGATGAGGCGGGATGATCGACTGGCGGAGGCTGACTGTGATCACGTTCCAGGTCGCGCCGACAGTCGCGACGAACCCGAAGACGACCATCACGAGTGGCCACCAGGATTGCAGGCCAACGACGAACGAACCCACCGCACTAGTGGCGAGCACGATGGCCAGGCAGGTGCCGCTGCCGAGTCGCTTCGACAACCATGGCGCGAGGTTGCTGCCGATTGCCCCGCCTGCGGCGAAACCGAAGCCCATGATCGAGAAGACGAACGGACCGACGTGGAGGATCTCCTGGGCGAACAGCACGAGCACGGAGCCGCTGAGCGCCGAGGCCAGGTTCATGAGACCGAGGATGATCGCCATTGAGCGCAGGAGCTCGTTCGACCACAGCCAGCGGAAACCTTCAGCGAGCTCGCTGCGCCACGGTGCCTGCACGTGATCGTCGGGACGCTCGGCGCGGAAGCTTCCGGGGATCGACCACACGAGCACGGCCGAGGCGAAGAACGACGCAGCGTCGACGAAGAACGGCAGCGAGAACGCCGCGAGCAGCAGCAGCGATCCCAGTGGCGGGCCGATGAAGGTGTTGGCGATACCCTCCGCACTCCACATCCGTCCGTTGGCCTTCTCCAGTTGGTCGACCTCGACGATGGAAGGCATGAAGGTCTGCCCGCAGTTGTCGCGCAGCACCTCGCCTGTGCCGAGGAGCAAGGTGGCGACGAGCAGCAAGATGTACAACCCGGTGGAGGTCCCCGTGACCTTCGACAACTCGTCGGCGCCGGGCAGGGTTCCTTGTCGGCTGAGGACCGCGAGGGCGACGACCAGCGTGAGCCCGAAGCGGGCGAAGTCGGCCACGACCATTGCCCGCTTGCGGTCGACCCGATCGGTGATCACGCCGACCGGCAGCGTGAAGATCAGCCACGGTAAGCGCTGCACCAGCGCGACTCCGGCGATGAGGAGTGGGTTGCGGGTGAGGGCGGAGGCAAGCCATGGATAGGCGATCAGCGACATGCCGTCGCCGATGTTCGAGATCGTCGTGGAAATGAACAGCTTGTGGTAGCTGGAGCCGAGCCTCTTCTTGGTTGCGGTGGTGTTCATTCCGGAGCCTTTGGTGCAACGGGGCGAGTGGTTGGAAAGACACCGGCGAGGAATGCATATTCACGAGTGCCGCCACGCGGCAAGCGGGTGAACTCCGTCGCGAGGGCCATCACGCGCTCGGTGAACTCCTTGGCCAACTCTGTGGGAATCCTGGCGTGGCGCAGGGTAAATCCGCCCGGACCACAGGCGTCCGACAAGTCCGCCTGAGCGCGGGCGTCGGCGACGAACGGCAGATCACCATCCGTGGCTTCGTCGGGGAACACGATCGTGTGCGCGGTCCGACCGTAGAAACGTTCGTCGATGGCGCGTACTCGTCGCGTCGAGGTGACCTGCAGCATCCCGACGTCGACGAGCACGTCGACGTGGTGGGCGACCGTGCCGCGTGGCTTGCGGACTCGCTCGGCCAGCTCGGTCACGGTCATCGCCTTTTCGAGGACCAGGTCGAGGATCAGAGAGCGCAACGGATTGCCGAGTGCCTTGAGACGGGCGGGGGAGTCGGCGACGATCTTTTCAGCGAGCTCGTAGCCCAAGTCATAGGCGGCGCCGGTGCCTTCGGCGGCGCCGTCCTGGTTGACCACAGGCTGGGTGGGGCGCTGCGGCGTTGTATTGTCCGGCATATCCCGAATGATAGGGAATTGTCGGACGTTCGTCAATCCACCCGTCGATTTCCTGGACCGTCGGTGATACTGGCGGAATGCGTACTCGCTCGGTGGTCGTCGTTTTCGGCACGCTGACCGGGCTGTTCGCCTCGGGATACGGCGTGATGTTCACCGTGCTCGACGAGTTTCGCGACCAGTACGGGATCAGTGAAGGTGCGCTCGGGCTGATCGTGGCAATGGGCTTCCTGTCGTCGTTCGTCGCCCAGGTGACGATCGCCCCACTCGCCGATCGAGGGCATGCAAGGCTGATGATCATCCTCGGGATGGTGTTCAACGTCGCCGGCCTTCTGGGGATGGCGTACGGAACCAGTGTGATCGTGTTGCTGGTGGCGCGATTCGTGATGGGTACAGGCGTCGGCCTGGCCTATCCGGCGGCGCGTCGTATCGTGATCCTCGCCGATCCCGACCACCTGGGCCAGAACCTCGGACGAATGTTGGCAGCCGACGTCACCGGCTTCGCGGTAGGCCCGGCCATCTCTGCGGTGCTGGTCGGCCCGTTCGGGATCGCCGCGCCGTTCCTGTTGATCGCCGCGCTGACGGTCGCGATCTATCCGTTGATCGCCCGAATGCATGTCGCTGAACCCGATGTTGACGCCGAGATCCCACCGAGGTTTGCGTTCGATCTGTTGCGCATTCGCCCATACCTTGCGGCACTGTCGATGGGCGCCGCGGTGTTCATGATGATCGGCTCGTTCGACGCGCTGTGGGCCCTGGTGCTCGACGATCTGCACGCAAGTGACTTGATCGCCAACCTGGGCATCACGTTGTTCGCAGTTCCGATGGTGCTGTTCGCTTCGATCGGCGGAAGGTGGGCACAAACGGTCGGGCCGTTCCGCCTTGGAACGTTTGGATTGTTGGTGGGCTCGGTCGCCATGTTCGCGTACGGCCACGCGCCTTCTGGTGGGATCATGTTGGCGATCTCGCTCGTCCATGCCACCAACGACGGCTTCACGGTCAGCAGTTGTGGTGTCGCTGTTGGACTGGTCGTTCAGGGCGATCGCCAAGCGAGCGCACAGGGCCTGCTCGGCGGTATCGAGACGTTGACTGCCGGCATTGCGGCGACGGCCATCGGCCAGATCTACCAGCACTTCGGCCGCACCGTCGCCTACACCAGTTGCGCGGCGACGATGCTTGCACTCATTGTCTGCGGAGCCGTCCTGTCCGGTGCCTCCTGGCGCTTGCGCGACACCTCCGCACGACAAGCCACCGTCTCGGCCTGAGCTCACACATGAGCGCCCGGTGTGGGCGACTTGGGCGCGATTTCGGTACTCGCAGGCGTATTTTCGCGCCCGAAGGGCCTAACCGGGCGCGATTTCGGCACTCTGGGGCGTATTTTCGCGCCCGGTCCCGTGTCAGCCGATCTTGTCGTCAAAGAAGCGGAAGGTGCGCGCCTGGGCAATCGCGGCCGGCACGGCGCTGAACGAAGCGCGGTGATCGCAGTTGAAGCCGTGCTCGGCGTCGTACACGTTGACGGTGACGTCTGGCCACGCCTCGGCGACCTTGTTGACATCCTCGAGCGGTATGGCGTGGTCACGTTCGCCGAAGTGCATGATCATCGGCACGACAGGGGTTTGGTCGATGAGGCCGACGATTCCGCCGCCGTAGTACGACGATGCCGCGTCGAAGACATCGGGGAACTGGATCGCGCATGCCGCCGTGATCCGTCCGCCGAAGCAATAACCAACAACACCGACCTTGCCGTCCTCGCGCGCCACCTTGCCGGCGGCGGCGACATCTTCGAGGACCTTCTGGAAATCGAGCCCGCCCATCGCGATGCCGCGTCCAACCTCGATGTCTTCCGGGGTGTAGCCGAGCTCGATACCGGGTCGCTCGCGGTCGAAGATCGCTGGAGCGATGGCGAGATAGCCGGCGGCCGCATAGCGATCGGCGACGGAGCGGATGTGGTCGTTGACGCCGAAGATCTCTTGGATGACCACGACTCCACCGCGGGCGGGCCCTTCTGGTTCGGCGCGATAGGCGGAGAGCCGGAAGCCGTCGGACGATGTCAGTGAGATTGTTGAACCCATGCCGACGACTGTATTTCCCGAGCGCGCTCAGTCGAGAGCCGCAGCAACCTCGCGCCGGACCACCGTTGGTCGCTGCGTATACGCGCCAAGGGCACACGCGGCCGGCACGATGAGCAGTGACCATCGAAGGCCTATGGAGTCGGCCAGCACACCCATCCCCAAAGGCCCCAACGTGACCGCGGTGCCAGAGGCGAGGATGCAGATCGCACCGAGAGAGATCGAGTCGATCTTGTACTCGGCGCTCGTGTACAAGCGGTCGACGGTCAGCGGATACAGTGGTGCGCCACCGAAGCCGACGATGGTGAGACCGACGACGCGCAACAGCAGACCAGGGGCAAAGCACATCAACAGCGCGCCGAGGCCCATCGTGATGAAGCTGACCGTGACCGTGGCTTCGCCGAAAACTCGAATGATCGACGGCATGACGACACGACTCGCGAACATCATCACGCCGAAAATGCCCGCAAGAGCCGAGGCCAGTCCGCCCGAGGCGTGCCCGATCTCTTTCAGGTAGGTCGCCGCCCAAACTCCGATGGCGAACTCGCCGAGCACTGCATTGATGATGTGCAAAAATGGTACGAACACGTCGCGATCGCGAAGGTGGGCGAGCGGGAAATCGCTGTGCCGCGTCGACTCCGGCACTGGCACCGGCCAGGCGACGGCGGTGAGGACGCCGGCGATCACAGCGCTGAGGATGAGGTACGGCGGCCGCCACGACCAATGCATGGCCAACGCACCACCGACGAGCAGGCTGAAGCTGACGCCGGCGAGACCAGGTGCGCCGTTGACCGCGGCGAACGCCGCGGCCCGATGCTCGCCGTGATGGTCGCTGATGATGGCCGGCATGACCAGCACCAGCAGCGCGCCGCCCATGCCGGCCAGCGCAGTGCCGGCGAGCGTCACCGGCCAGGCCGGCCCGAGACAGAGCATGGTGATGCCGGCAAAGATGGCTGCAGCTGCCACAAGCAACGAGTGTCGGCGACCGAGACGATCAACAACGCGCACCCCACAGACGCCTGCGGCCAACGAGGCAAACCCGAATGTCGAGCCGTGCATCGCCGCAACAACGCCAGAGAGGTGGAACTGCTGCCGCAGCTCACCGAGCACGGTGCCGACGCTGAGTCCGCCGACGAGCAGGGCGTAGCCAAGCGCCGAGGAGTACGTGAGCCGATCCCACCGGAACTTGCCGGTGATCAGGGGGGTCGAACTCACACCCTCTTTTGTACCAGTAAAGAAGACCCGTATGGTGGCGTTATCGCCGAAAGATTGACCCGTAGGGTGTGACACGTGGCAAACAGCTGTGACACGGCGGTCGTTGGTCTCGGATTGGTCGGTGCTGCTGCACTTCGGCACCTCTCTGCGACCGGTCGACAATGCATCGGCATCGGGCCGACCGAGCCCGTCGATTGGGGCACCCACCGCGGCGTCTTCGCCAGCCACTACGACTCCGGTCGCATCACCCGCAGGCTCGACAAGAAGCGTGAGTGGGCCCTGCTGGCGGCCCGAGCCATCGACGCCTATCCCGACATCGAAGCGAGATCCGGCATTGGCTTCCACCGTCCGGTTGGCGTGGTGATGGCGGACGTAGACGCGCAACGACTGTCGGCCGTCGTCGGAGTTGGTCGGGCCCTGGGCGTCGACTTCCAAATCCACGAACCCGGTGAACCAGTTGGAGACGACCGCATCTCTGTGCCGGCGGGCGCGACGGTGCTTCGCGAACCATCGCCCGGCGGATTCATCGACCCACGGCGAATGCTCGCCGCGCAGCTAGCCATCTGCCGACAACAGAGTGCCGGAATCGTCAGCGAGCAGGTGGTGGGGATCGAACAGTCGGGCATTGGGTGGTCGGTGCACATGGTCGACGGGACCTCCGTCGACGCCGCGCAACTAGTGATCGCCGCCGGTCCGCATGCCGACGAGCTCGCCGGGTTGCCTCGCATGCCGTTGATCGACGTGGTCGCCGAGACAGTGGTGATGGCGAGAGTTTCGGCTGAAGAAGCGCAACGGCTCGCCGGGCTACCTTCGATCATCGTCGACGATGTTGATGATCACCTCTACATCGTCCCGCCGACCGAGTACCCCGACGGTCATGTCTACGTGAAGTTGGGTGCGACACGCCACGGCCGTTGGGTGCTCTCGCCCGACGAGCGGCGGGACTGGATGACAGGCACGTCCCACGCGGCAGACCTCGATTGGTTGCACAGTCTGTTGGTTGGTGTCTTGCCGGGTTTACATGCTGAAGGATGGTCGACCAAGCCGTGCCTGATCCCCGAGACCCCAACCAAGCTGCCGTACCTCGAAATCGTCGAGCCGGGATTGGTGATGGCTGTCGGCAGCAACGGCTATGCGGCGAAGAGCGCCGACGCGATTGGCGCGTTGGCTGCGGGGCTCGTCGCCAACGGGTGCTGGACCGATACGCAACTCGACGAGCAATCGTTCAGGCTCATCAGCCGCGAGTGACTGGCCGGCTGTTGCCGATTTGAATCACCTGGAACCGGCGGGGGTCCAGCCGGGGCGACCGAAGACATGGTGGAGCTTCGCGTGAAGTCCATTCGCCTTGCGCACATCGCGTGCAATGTCGGCCATCTCGTGATAGGCGATGCGCAGCGGATTGTACGTGTGGATGTTCTTGGTCAGCCCGTACTTCACCCGCCGCAGTTCCGGCTCGAACGTGCCGAACAACTTGTCCCACAGGATCAGTATCCCGCCGTAGTTCTTGTCGAGGTACTGATCGTTGGCTCCATGGTGGCCGCGATGATGTGACGGTGTGTTGAAGACCGTCTCGATCGGCTTCGGCAAGCGACCGATCGCCTCGGTGTGGATCCAGTATTGATACAGCAGATTGAGTTGCCCGGCCTTGGCGGTCTTGGCGGTGGGAAAGCCGAGCAACGGCATTGGAGCGAACACCCAGAACGTCAGGAAGCCCGACCACGGCTGGCGAAGCGCGGTCGACAGGTTGTAGCGCTCGCCACTGTGATGGGTGACGTGGTTGGCCCACAACAGCCGTACCTCGTGCATCCAGCGATGGTCCCAGTAGTAGAGGAAGTCCCACAGCACCATCGCCGAAGCGATGGAACCGCGTCGCATCCCGACGTTGGAGACGCGGTGTTTGAACAGGAACCGGTCGAACTTGCTGAAGGCCGACAGCGTGGCGAAGCCGAAGGCGATGTTGCCCGCCAGCATCGCCAGGCTGGCGACCGTGTCGTTGCGTTCGTAGCCCAACGGCACGAGCGCGTCGCCCGGCACATGGGTGCCCGACAAGGTCCGTTCGTCGGCTTCGTACAGGTCGCCGAGCACGCGTTTCGGCACCTTGCGAAGAGCGACGTACTCGGCCGCCATCGTCACCGCGAACAGCGGCAGCGTGAGCTGGTCGACGAGGTCGAGTTGGCGCAGCGCCGACTTCTTCAAGAAGTGATTTCGCCGTGCGTCAAGCGTCGATTGGCGTAGTCACGGAGCGCATCCTTCAGCGCGTCAGCACTCCACTCCTCAGCGACAGCTCGGCGTACGACATCGACTTGGGCATCGTTGGTCAAGCCCTTTAGCGGTTGGTCGCGATCGAGGTTGGTGGGGAACGCATATCCATTAGCGGCCGCACCGATCGCGTTCTCGACTTCCCGTGCCGACGCGCCAGAGACCTTGAGCTTCAGCAGCGACGGGTACACGGCGTTGACCATCCGTTCGTGGTCGATTGCTTCCAGGCACTTGCCGAATGGCGAGTTGATCTGCAGCAGGTTTGCCATGCGGTGTACATCGGTGGTGCGGTTGGTGCCCGCTGCGTGGAACAGCGCCGGGTTGAAGAACACTGCATCACCCTTCAGCAACGGCAATTGCACATAGTGCTGTTCGAAGTACTCCTTGAACTCCGGCCGCCACCAGGCCAGGTAGCCGTACAGGTACTTCTGCGCATGCGGCAGGTACATCGTCGGGCCGCTCGCGACTGGCATGTCGCAGTGAGCGATCGCGCCTTGCAGCGTCAATGCAGCCGAGAGGTGGTGGGCATTTGCGGGGAACTCGGCAGCAACGTCGACCGTCATGAAACCGAGGTGATAGTCGCGGTGCGGCTTCTGCGCGGCACCGCCGGGATTGACGACGTTGACCTGTGACGTGAACGTGAAGCCTGGCCCGAGCCATGCCGTCGACGCCATGGTGAGGATGTCGTTGGCGTAGTACGCGACGAACTCGTCTGGTGCCATGATCGCCAACTTCTCGAGCGCGTTCCAGACCCTGTCATTGTCCCCGGGCTTGGCGTAGTGGTCGCCGGATTTCATGCCCAACCGATGCTGCTCGGCGATCATGGCGTTGAACGAGACCGTGGCTGCGTCGACGATGGAGGTGTCGGGAAAGGCACGCTTGAAGACGACGATTCCAGGGCCGTCGAGGAAGGCCTTGTTCAGTTCGGCCTGCACGGCGCGCCGTGTATCGGGGTCGCCGCACTCGGCTCGAAGCCGATCGCAGTTGTAGCTGACGACGTTTTGCTCGATCGATTCAGCGAACGGATAGTCGCTGAGAAGGGTCGTCTGCTCGACGATCGCGATGAAATCCTCGAGTCGGCAGTCTGACTCGTGCAGATATCCACTGGCGGTGTCGGAATTCACGGAAGTCATGCCACAAATGTAGATCCCCACGAGCCACTCAGGGCTAGCGTGCGCTCGTAACTACCTCCGCGACCTCAATTCCCTCAACATCTGGGCCTACTACATCGGGGTCCGCGGCATCCGGGAACGCGATCAGACGATCGACCCAGGCCGTGAGCCGCAGAGTCACGCGCAAGCTGGCTGGACGAGGTGGTGTGCTGGCAATGCTGGTGGCTCCGCTGGTGTGGTCGTTCGGCGGGGTGTTGGGCAAGTCGACGCACGCATCCGGTGTCGTCTTGTCGTTCTGGCGCATGTGGATCGCCTCTGGCGTGTTGTTGGTGGTCGTGGCAGTCACCAAGAGATGGCCGAGCCGTGCCGATTTTCGCCGCGCTGCCATTGCCGGTGTTTTGTTCGGCCTCAACATCTGCGTGTTCTTCATTGCCATTCAATCCGTCAGCATCGCGGTGGCCTTGATCATCGCTGCCCTTGCTCCGGTCGTCGCACTTCCAGTTTCAGTGATTCACTTCGGCGAACGATTGACACCGGTGAAGGTGATCTGTGCGGCCGCATCGGTGATTGGCGTCATCGTCGCTGTCCTCGTCGCACCGTCGAGCGCAACCGGTACGTCGAGCTCCACGATCGGCTACTTGTGGGCGCTGCTGGCCTTGCTCTTCTGGGTTGCCTACCTGCTGGTATCCAAGGGTGTTCGGCCGCACGTCGAGACGGTGCGCTTCATGTTCGTCGTCTCGGTCATCGGCGCAGCGACGGTGTCACTCTTGGTCGTCCTCGGAAGCAATGACCTCGGTGAGGTCCACGGCGCAGGATGGGTGTGGGTCAGCTTGCTGGCGCTCGGTCCCGGGATCGCCGGCCACGGATTGGTGGCATGGGCCCAGCCCCGTGTCGATGCGTCGGTGACCTCGGTGCTGATCCAACTCGAACCTGTTGGCGCGTCCACCGCAGCCTGGGTGATCCTCGGCGAGCGTGTCTCGTTGGCCCAAGCGCTTGCCATGACCGGGGTGGTTGCCGCGCTGTGCGTGCTGGCCTATCACGCGTCACGCGAGGGCGGTCTCGAAATCGTCGACGCCGTCAGCTGAGCCGTCGGCGTCTAATCTTGTCTCGAAGGGAGATGCGCAATGGGAGCCTCAGTTCGAGAAGTCGAGATGGGTCCAGCGGGTCGGCGGCTGCCCGACGGATCAGTGACGGCCGCACACCCGATCGATGCCGGAATCGTCGTACAGTTCACCGAGGGCTCTGCCACGTTTCTGCCCGATTGGTTGCGCGACAACTGCCAGTGCCATGAGTGCCGGATCGTGCAGACCGACGAGCGACGTTGGCAGCCGTGGTTACAGCCTTTGGCGCCGGTTGCCGGCTTGGTCGCAGCGGTCGATGGCGAGCTGCAGATCGTGTGGGCGGATGGCCACCGTTCCAACTACGGGTCGGCGGAGTGGGCGAAGATTCGCACCACCGCCGCCCGGGGTGGGTGGACAGCCCGGCTCTGGAACGCCGGCTACGAGATCGAACGATTCGACCATCACCAATGCATCGCCGACCCGGTCACCCGGCGCGATTTCTTCGAGGCCCTCCGGCGTGACGGAGCTGCCGTCGTCACCGGATCACCGACGGAGCCGGGCACCGTCATCGAGTTCTTGCGGGCCGTCAGGGTCACGTTGCGCGACTCGTCGTTGGGTCTGATCTTCGACGTCAAGCTGGACCCCGCCGGTTACAACATCGCCTTCACAGCGGAAGAGGTACCGCCGCACAACGACAACGCCCAATACACCCATCCGCCCAGCGGGCAAGTACTCGCGATGCTCGTCAACGAGGCGCACGGTGGCAACAGCGTGGTTGTCGACGGATGGTCCGTGCTCGATCAACTGAACCGCGAGCATCCGGAGGCCATCGACGTGCTCGCCCGGGTCGAGGTCGGATTCCGCCAGTACTCGACCGAAGCAGACGCCTTCACCCGCGCGCCACTTGTCGTGCGTGACCGCGTCGGTCGCTTCACGCACTTGCGATTCTCCAATCAGCTCATGCAGCCGCTGGCGTTCGACGACACCGAGTTGGCTGCGTGGTACGAGGCGTACCGGTTGCTCGGCGCGGCCATCGCCGACTCCACTCACCATGTGTCATTCCGCCTGTCGGCCGGCGACACGTTGTTCGTCAACGGCTTCCGCGTGTTGCACGCCCGCACGGCGTACAAACCCGATGGAGCCCGTCACCTGCAGGATGTCTACTTCGAGATGGACGACGTGTTCGGGCACCTTGCCCGCATGAGCGGCGAAGCCACCAACGCCATGGTCACCGCCACGTCCTAGCGCCTGTGGAGTGTTTCACGCCCGCCCGGGTGCGCCAGGACACTCCACACAGGATTGTGGAGTGTTTCACGCCTGCCTGTGTGCCTTGAGACACTCCACTCGACCTTTAGGCCCAGTCGAGGATGACCTTGCCGCACTCGCCACCGTCGACGATCGCGAACGCCTCGTCGAACTGATCGGCAGGCAGTTCGTGGGTGATGATGCCGCTGACGTCGAGGCCGCTCTGCAGCATCGCAGCCATCTTGTACCAGGTCTCGAAGATCCGCCGTCCGTAGATCCCCTGGATCTCGAGACCCTTGAAGATCACGTCGTTGATGTCGAGGGTCATCGGCCCGGCGGGAATGCCCAACACCGCTATGCGGCCACCGTGGTTCATCGCGTCGAGCATCTGGTTGAACGCAGCCTCCGCACCCGACATCTCCAGACCGACGTCGAAGCCCTCGGTCATTCCCAGTTCGGCCATCACGGGAGCGAGCTGTTCGCTGCGCACGTCGACCACACGGCTGGCGCCGTGCTTTGCAGCCATCTCGAGCCGGAACCTGTTGACGTCGGTGATCACGACATTGCGTGCGCCGATGTGGCGCACGATTGCCGTCGCCAGAATGCCGATCGGGCCGGCGCCGGTGATCAACACGTCCTCGCCGACGACGTCGAATCGCAGCGCGGTGTGGGTGGCGTTGCCCAACGGATCGAGCACAGCCGCGACGTTGTCGTCGATGTGCGGTGGGACGACGAAGACGTTCTCTGCGGGAATGACCACGTACTCGGCGAATGCACCCGGGCGGGTCACGCCAACCCCGGTGTGGTTGTGGCAGAACTCGCGACGTCCGCCTTTGCAGTTGCGGCAATGGCCGCACGTGACGTGACCTTCGCCCGCCACACGTTGGCCGACCTCCAGCCCGACGACATCTGCGCCGAGCTGCTCGATCTCGCCCATGAACTCGTGGCCCACAACCATCGGCACGGGGATGGTCGACTGCGCCCAGGCGTCCCAGTGGTGGATGTGCAGATCTGTGCCGCAGATCGATGTCTTGCGAACGCGGATCAACACGTCGCGATCGCCTGGCGTTGGCTTGGGAACTTCTTCGAGCCATAGGCCAGGTTCGCGGCGCGCCTTGAGGAGTGCTTTCACGACACAAGACCCATCGCTCGGCCGATACGTACAAACGCGTCGATTGCCTGGTCGATGTCGGCGTCGGTGTGAGCGGCCGACATCTGGGTGCGGATGCGGGCTTTGCCCTGTGGCACCACTGGAAACGAAAACGCAATCACGTAGATCCCTTCCGACAGCAGACGCTCTGCCATCTCTGAGGCGACACGGGCGTCGCCGAGCATGACCGGAATGATCGGATGTCCCGCACCCGCGAGCGTGAATCCAGCCTTGTCGAGACCGGCGCGAAACCGGGCGGCGTTGCGTTCGACGAGCAGGCGTAACTCGTCGCCAGCTTCCAGGAGGTCGAGCACCCGGATGGTCGTGGACGCGATGACCGGGGCGAGGCTGTTGGAGAACAGGTACGGCCGCGAGCGTTGCCGCAGCCAATCGATCACCTCGCGACGTCCCGATGTATAGCCACCCGACGCTCCACCAAGTGCCTTGCCGAGCGTGCCGGTGATCAGATCGATCCGATCCATCACATCGGCGAACTCGTGAGTTCCACGGCCGTGTTCGCCGACGATCCCGACCGCATGTGAGTCGTCGACCATCACCGTCGCCTCGTAGCGGTCGGCGAGGTCGCAGATCGCTGTCAGGTTGGCGAGCACACCATCCATGGAGAACACACCGTCGGTAGCAATCAGCCGATACCGGGCGTCGGCGCTTTCCTGCAGTCGTTGTTCGAGCTGATCCATGTCGTTGTTGTCGTAGCGCACGCGCCGAGCTCTGCACAGTCGGATGCCGTCGATGATCGAGGCGTGGTT
>JAENVT010000444.1 GCA_016650435.1 Ilumatobacteraceae bacterium | reverse complement strand
TAACAGTCGCGGTTGCTGCGGTGCCCGGCGTCCTTACCGCAGCCGCAGTAGCACGGAATGAATCGCATCAGCTCCCCGTGAGTGATCTGGAACTCGTACAGCCGCTTGACCTCGGCGTCAGCGTCAGTGACGAAGCTCGGCCAATCGACGTCGGCCAGATTCCCATTTGGCTCGTCGGCAGCCTGAAATCCGGCGAACCGCGCTTCCAGATCTTCAGGCGACGCATCGGTGGTGCGTGTGTTGTCGGAACTGGAAGACGAGCATGAGCCCGCTAGGACCGCGATCGTTGCCGAACGGATTCCCCACGCGATCATCTCCCTACGACTTGGCACACCGGAATCATATTCAGCTCAATGAAGCAGGACTGTCTGCACTGCGCGACCAGCTCGACACCTTCTGGAACCGGGGCCCGGCTGGGAAGGTGTCCGCGATGGTGTCGCCGACGACGCCGGTAGGACCCTGTACCTCGACCGCTACGCCAAGCTCCTCACGACCAACGCCTGAACACCGGACACGCTGATCGATCCTCGGTAACCAGTCAGCCGTTCAGCAACAGTCGTCGCACGTTTCGCCCCGCCAGGCTTCGCGACCTTCGTTGACAGCGAGCCCGGCGATGGCCAGCGCGGCGAGCGGGTCGGCCCACCACCATCCAGCAGTCGCGTTGAGGATCAAACCGGCGAGGAGGATCGCCGACAGGTAGGCGCATAGCTTGGTCTGGTTGCTGTCGGCGACCACGGTGGCGCTGCCCATCGCGTTCCCGTTGCTTCGCTTCGCTCGAGCCAGTATCGGCATTACAATCAGCGACGCGATCGCCAGACCGATACCCACCGACGATGACTTAGGTTCGGATCTCCGCAGCAGATCAATGATCGCCTGCACCCCGACGTAGGCGGCGAGCGCGAAGAAGCTCATCGCGATCAACTTCAGCGCCCGTCGTTCGCGATCTTCTGCGAGTCCACGGAACTGCCAAACGATCACGACCGCTGACATCACCTCGACCGTCGAGTCGAGTCCGAATCCGATCAACGCGATGGAACTCGCAGCCGTGCCTGCAGCGATCGCCACGACCGCTTCGACGACGTTCCAGACGATCGTCGCCCACGCCAACCGAACTGCTCGCTCCTTGTAGCGAGACGGGACGAGCGCGTTCACCATGACACGTCCTGGCAACCCCGATGGTCGTCGGGTTCGACCTGCAACGTGCTGTGGGCAATCCCGTGCCGCTCGGCAAGCAATTCACGCGCCCGATCGAGTACTGCATGCGAATCAGCGCCGGCGGCGACCATCAAGTGCGCGGTCGCAACCTCCATCTCCGACGTCAACGTCCACACGTGCAGATCATGAACATCGACGACACCACCGATCCCGGCCAGCTCTGCTTGCGACTCGGCGAGATCAAGCCGCGCCGGCGCAGCTTGCACCAACACTCGCAACGCCTCGCGGCCGAGCTTCCACGCCCGCGGCAGAATGAACACTCCGATCGCCGCGCCGATCACCGGGTCGACCCACGACCAACCGGTGATCCCCCACACGATCGCGGCGACGATCACTCCGACCGAGCCGAGCATGTCCGACAGCACCTCGAGATAGGCACCCTGGAGGTTGAGACTCTCCTTCGACCCGGCCCGCAGCAGCAGGAACGCAATGACATTCACGACCAAGCCGATCACCCCGACGATCAGCACAGGTGTGGACGCCACATCGGGCGCATCGCTGAGACGACTGATCGCCTCGAACAACACGTACCCGGCAACGCCGAACAACAGCACCGCGTTGACCAGTGCCGCAAGAATCTCCAACCGGTACAAGCCGAACGTCCGCTGCGGATGAACCCGCGCCTTCGAAGCCGCTTGGATCGCAGCGATTGCCATCCCGAGGCCCAACGCATCGGTGGCCATGTGCCCGGCATCGGACAGCAATGCCAACGACCCGGTGATGATCCCCGTGACGACCTGGACCCCCAAGAATGCGACGATCAGCCCGAACGAGATGACCAGCGGCCGAATGTGGCGAGCGCCGGCTCTCATCGCCGCCGCGCCGTGATCGTGACCGTGTTCGCCACTCACAGCCGACCATCCAGATCGGGGTGTCCAGGTTCGACCACCAGCGTGATCTCACCCAGAAGCTGCAGGGCCTTCGCGAGCCGGCGGTCGGCGAGCTCATAGCGCATCTGTCGGCCCTCCCGTGTTGCGTGTACCAGACCGCATCCCCGTAAGCAGGCGAGATGATTGGAGATGTTCGCACGACTTTCCCCCATCTCGTCGGCGAGTTCAGCCGGATACGCCGAGCCGTCGATGAGCCGCACCAGGATCTGCCGTCGAACACCGTCGGCCATCGCGGTACCAACACGCCCGAGTGTGTCGAGGCGCGTATCGAACCAGAAGTCGATTGCCACGGCCTAAGCATAGTTCAGCAGTGGCTGTAATACATCCAAGGCTGTATCTTTAGATTTGACAGGTCTCAATCGGAATTGCAGTGGCTCTCGCGGTCCGTGCGGCGGTGCCACATCCACATCAGGTCTTCCGAGGTCGTGGCTACGAACACGACGGCGAACATGACGCAGACGGCGAGTGCGAACTGGAGGCCGAGCGCCATCAGCAAGGCGATGAGCGCCGGCGGAGCCAACAGGGCGGTGACGAGGGCGCCATCCACATGGCGGCCGAGCCTCGATGTGCTCGTGCGAACTCGGCGCACCCGGTCCACGATGTCTCCTTCTCCGGTGGTGGCCTCCGCGGCGTGTGTCGGTCGGAGGTCATCGGTGAGGGCGGTGTCGCGGTTGTGCTGGACGACTTTCGTTGTGGTCTGGATGTCGACGGTCAGGGTTGCTGCCTGGCGCTCGGATGTTGCTGCGTTCATCGTGTCTCCAATGTTGAATGTTGGTGTAGTTGTCGGGGATTGCGAGGGGGCTGGGCCGCCCCGTC
>JAENVT010000443.1 GCA_016650435.1 Ilumatobacteraceae bacterium | reverse complement strand
GTGTCGAGACGGTCAGCCGCTATTCGAATGGCGCCAGCGACGTGGCGCCCAACGCGATCTTCAAGCCGTCGGGCGAGCGCACCAAGCTGCGCGCCCAAGGCGGGCAACCAACATGGTCACCGCCGGCGGGTTTGCCCGACATGTACATCGCCATGGGTCAGACGGCCGAGAACGTGGTCGAGGTCGAAGGCGTGACCCGCGAAGAGATGGACCGTTTCGGTGTGCGTTCGCAGAACCTGGCATGCGAATTCGTGGACAACGGCTTCTTCGACAACGAGATCACCCCGTTGGTGCTCGAAGACGGCACGGTTGTCAGCAAGGACGATGGCCCGCGACCGGGGACGAACTACGAGACCGTCAGCCAGTTGAAGCCGGTGTTCCGCCCCGATGGCACGATCACGGCCGGCAACGCTTGCCCGCTGAACGACGGCGCTGCCGCGGTGATGGTGATGAGCGACACCAAGGCCAGGCAACTCGGCATCACGCCGTTGGCCCGAATCGTCAGCTCCGGTGTCACCGGGCTCAACCCCGAGATCATGGGTCTCGGGCCCATCGAAGCATGCAGGCAAGCGCTCGCACGCGCCGGCATGACCATCGATCAGATCGATCTCGTCGAGATCAACGAGGCATTCGCCGCCCAGGTGATCCCATCGGCCAAGCACCTCGGCATCCCGATCGACAAGCTCAACGTGCACGGCGGGGCGATCGCGCTCGGTCATCCCTTCGGCATGACCGGCGCCAGAATCATGACGACACTCATCAACGGCCTGCAGTACGAAGACAAGACCTTTGGCCTCGAGAGCATGTGCATCGGTGGTGGCCAAGGCATGGCCATGATCATCGAACGGCTGAGCTGAAAGCTTGGGCTAGTCGCCGTTGCGGCTCTCGGCGCGGACTCGGATGATCTCGGGTTCGTTGGGCAGTTGAATCGCCCGCACGATGTAGTGCTGGTCGGCCGTCATCAGTTCGGCCAACGCCCAGCAGGCTTCGGACTCGCGCTTGCCGTCGCCGATCGGGTGCAGTTCATCGACGTCGAGCCCGGCTGAGTCGGCTTCGGCATGCCACAGCGCGACGAGCCCGCGGCGCAGGTCGGGATCGTCGATCAGGTCGGCACCTCGTAGGCACAGTTCGACGCTGGTGATCGTCACCGGTTGCAACTCGGCGCGGTTGACGACATCACCGCTGAGCTCACCGTCGAGCATCACCACCACCGGGCCCCCATTGCCCGAAACGCCACCGACGAAGCCGTAGCGGATCAACGGCCAGCCGTCGTCTCCGGTTGTTTCGAACCGGACCCGATCACCTGGCCGATACATCATGCCGAGGCCTCCGCCAGTACGGCGTCGCTGAATGCGGGCCATAGCTGTAAGGCATCTTCGGCCCATTCATCGAAAGGGCGATCGGTCAGGGCAAGACAGGCCACCCCCATGGCAGGATCCACCCATATGAAGGTACCGGCCCCGCCGAAATGTCCAAACGTCGATGGCGAGTTCGTTGTACCGGTCCAATGCGGTTGCTTGGCTCCACGGATCTCGAAACCGAGTCCCCACGGACAGGGCGAGTAGCGGCCGATGCCCGGAATGATCCCGCTGAGCTCCGGGAATTGGATGGTGGCCGCCTCGGTGGCCGAGGCAGCGGAGATCAATGTGGGGGAGCGGACTTCGGTTACGAAGGTGACGAGATCGGTGGCGGTACTCCACATGCGATGCGCGGGCGAACCGTGCAGCGCGGTCGACGTCATGCCGAGCGGCTGCAACACCGCCTCGCCGAGGTACACCTCGAACGTCATGTCGGCCGCGTCGGCAACCAACTGCGCTGCCATCTCGATTCCAGTGTTGGAGTAGATCCGGGTGCGCTCGGGCTTGGCGATCGGCTCTGCTCCGTCGAACGGGTAGCCGCCGGCATGCGACAGCACGTGGCGCAGGGTGCAGCCCGGCTGACCGACGGGTTGGTCGAGAGCGACGATGCCTTCCTCCACTGCAACGAGGCATGCCCACGTGGTGACCGTCTTGGCTACCGAAGCAATGCGATATTGACGGCCCTGGTCGCCGTTGCTGTCGACCGTTCCGTTCGGATTGATCACGGCGGTGGCTACGTTGTCGACGGGCCACGTATCGATCAGCTGGAGCGCCTGCACCGGGACTTAGGCGAGACCGGTGCTGCGCAGCATCTCGGCTACCTGAAACGCCAGATCGAGGCTCTGGCGAGCATTCAGCCGTGGGTCGCAGACTGTCTGATAGCGGTCGTCGAGTTGGCTGTCGAGAATCTTGTCGGCGCCGCCAACACATTCGGTGACGTTGTCGCCGGTCAGTTCGACATGGATTCCGCCAGGCCATGTGCCCTCAGCCGTATGGGCCGCAACGAACCCGCTGATCTCGGCGCAGATGTGGTCGAAGTCGCGGGTCTTGCGGCCGGATCCCGATGTGAACGTGTTGGCGTGCATCGGATCGCAGGCCCACACCACGGGCTGACCGGCTTCGCGAACGGCCCGAAGCAACGGACGCAGACCGTCTTCGATGTGGTCGGCACCCATACGGGTGATCAGCGTCAGCCTGCCGGGAATCCTGGCCGGGTTCAGTTTGTCGCACAGTTCCAGGACGAAGTCGGCCGACGTTCCCGGCCCGACCTTGCAGCCGACAGGGTTACCGACTCCGCGGAGGAATTCGATGTGGGCACCGTCGAGCTGGCGGGTGCGTTCGCCGATCCACAGCATGTGAGCGGAGCAGTCGTACCAACCACCGCCGAGTGAATCCTGTCGGGTCAGCGCTTCCTCGTAGCCGAGCAGCAAGGCCTCGTGGCTGGTGTAGAAGTCGACCTCGCGAAGTGTTTG
>JAENVT010000442.1 GCA_016650435.1 Ilumatobacteraceae bacterium | reverse complement strand
GGAATGCCATTGACGTAGACGACACCACCCGCGCAGACCCGGCCGGCAAGCGGGTGCGACGGAATCAAGACGACTCGTCGTCCCAGTTCGACGAGGGCAGCCAGCTCGTCGGCCCAGTTGCCGCGCAGCGTCGAATCGATCTTGTGCACACGATGTGCCGCCGTGGTCGTCGCCGTGATCCGCCGCCGCGCCTCCGTTGCGGTGACGTGACGCGACCGCAGATCGACCACGACGCAACCATCCGCTCTGAGGTGCGCGTCCGCGACGATACCGAACGGGACCACGTGAACAGTGAGGCCCGCGTCGGCACACGCTGCTGCGGCTTCCGTGGCGCCGGTGCTGTCGTCGGCGGTCACCATCAACCGATCATCCGTCATTCGCGAGCGCGAGCCAAGCCGTCGATCACCGTCACGCCGTCGAGCTTCGTCAGCGTCGACGGCGGCGTCAGCACCTTGATCGACCGGCTGCCACCGCCGAGGATGATCCGCTGGCGAGCCATCACTGCAGCGTCGACCCAGATCGGTAAGCCATCCGGCAGGGCGAACGCGGTGACGCCTCCGATCTCCATTCCGGTCAGCTCCATCGTCTCGTCGGCCGACGCGAACGACGCCTTGCGCACCTCGAGTCGCTTGCGGACGACGCCGTTGACATCGAGGCGCGTCGAGGCCAGCACGACACATGCGACGGGCCGCGGTGTGTCGCCTTTACCGACGACGATGATGGTGTTCGCGGAGTCGTCGGGCGAATAGCCATACGCTTCGCAGAATGCCGCCGTGTCAGCCAGCGCTGGATCGCACGGAACGATCTCGTGGTCGGCTTCGAGCCGGCGAAGATGAGCGACGACCTGTTCCTGCGGATTCACGAAGCATGGCGTACCACGACGAACGACTCGTCCTGAAACCAGAGTCCCCCGTGCTTCAGCACGACCTCTGCTGTTGCGTCGAGGTACTTGCCCTCCATCAGGACATCGGCGGAGCGCTCGTCTTCGACCTGTGCCACGTAGACGGCCGCGTTCCAGGCCGCCATGGTGGTCGAGGTGCTGATGCGGTTCGCCACCTCGTTGGGCATCGCGTGCAGGTGATACGTGAACAGCGACGCTGCATCGCTGGTTCCCTCAAACCCAAAGTCTGCGGCGCCGTCGCCGTTCAACTGGGCGTCGAGCTCTGTGATCAGCTTGTGACGAGGTGTTGCAAACGGATCCTCTGCCGGCCATATCCGACGGATGATCTCCATCCCTGGATCGTGTCCAGTCGACTGCACGACAACCAGCCGGCCTGCAGGTGCGAGCGCTTTCGCCAACGGCGCCAATACGTTCCTGACCTTCGTTTCCGCCGACGTGCGGCTGCGATACGGCTGGGCGGCCAGTACGAGGTCGTATTCGAATGGCTGCGGACCGCCGGTCGGCCTTGGAATGAGGTCGTGCATTGCAAATGCATGATCGTCGCGATACAGCACCATGACCGACGGCGTGACGTACACCGGATTGCCGGTCTTCGCGCTCGAGGCCGTTTGCCAACCTTGCGTCAGATGCTCGTCGAGCTCGTGGATCTGCTGGAAGAACTCGTGCGAAGTGTTGCCCTTCAGCGGCACGTCGATCCAGCGCACCTTGTCGTGAAACTCCGCAGCCTTTGGGAACAGGTGTGGCGCTTCCGCGTAGAACAGGTTGGTCAACACGACGACTGATTGCGGGTGCTCGGCGAGCCGATCGGGAAGGGTGGCGAGCGTCAGACGAGTGTCTTCCATGCTGACCTCTTTTCCGACGACGAAGAACGGCACCGTTGGCATGTGGCGATGGAGTTCGCGCAGCACCTGGCTCATCACCATGCCATTGCCAGTGCCTGCATCGAACAGCCGCAACGCCGGAGGGCGCGGCACGATGTGGCCGATCTCGCGCCCGATGCGTGCCGCAACCTCGGCCTTCTCGCTGGTCGTCATGACGAACAGCAGGTACTTCTCGCGGTTGTCGAAGAACCTGAACGGCTCCGCCTTCGCGGCGTTGGCAGCTCTCGTGTCAACCGCTTCGATCTCGGCCATTGCAAACCCCCGTTCGACTGAGCCGACGGTACCCCGGCGTCCACCAGCGCCCATCACGGTGGTTCGTGCCTGGCGAACGCGCAAACAGTCAGCGACGAAGTGTTGTCGCTCCGCACTTGCATGGTGCGGAGCGGCAACACTTCGGCAAACTGGGCGGCTTTTGACCTCGGTCCGACTTCTGTGCGTCCGCACAGACGCTCCGCGCCTTTGTTCGCTCATGCTGATGGAAAAGCGTGCAACGCTGGTCGCGATATGGGCCGCCGGCGCCCATCTCGGTGCCAGCGATGCTCATCGGAGTGTCTGCTGCCTACCCGGGGTGTCCGGAAACACTCCGACGCACCCTCAGCCCTTGCGGACGAGGTCGCCGATGATCTGTTGCGAGGCCAACTTGCCCGGGCCGCCGGAGACACAGCCACCCGGGTGTGTGCCGGAACCACATTGGTAGTAGCCGTCGATGGGTGTGCGGTACTGGTTCCAACCCGGGGCCGGGCGGAAGAAGTACATCTGCGGCGCCAAGAACTCACCGGCGAAGATGTTGCCCTCGCTGAGACCGACCACTCGTTCGATGTCGAGCGGCGTCACGATTTCACGGTGCAGCACGAGATCGCCGAAGCCGGGAAAGAACGACTCGATCGTCGCTTGCACAGTGTCGCCGAAGTTCTGTCGTTCGGTGTCCCAGTCGCTGCCTTTCAACTGGTACGGCGCGTATTGGATGAAGCACGACATCACGTGCTTGCCGGGTGGTGCCATATCGGGATCGACGAGTGATTGCAAGCAGGCGTCGATGTACGGACGCTTGCTGTACCAGCCGTACTTGGCGTCGTCGTAGGCATGCTCGAGGTAGTCCATCGACGGGCCGATGTTGGTGAAGCCGCGGAACTGATCGGTGCGATCACCGAGCGCCGGGTAGCGAGGTGGGCCATCGAGGGCGAAATTGACTTTGGCGGACGTGCCTTGGAAGCGGAAGCGGCGGATGCTGTCGTTGAGTTCCGTCGGCAACTCCGCCGGGTCGACCAGTTGTGTGAACGTGCGCCGCGGATCGAGCGAGCTGACCACCACTTTGGCCTTGAGCTCGGTGCCGTCGGCCAACGCCACGCCAGTGGCCTTGCCGTTGTTCGTGATCACATGGCTCACCGGCGTGTCGACGACTATCTCGGCACCGAATGCTTGCGCAGCACGCGCCAGCACTTGGGTGAACCCTCCGTTACCGCCCTTGTGGAAGGCCCACGAACCGAAGTGACCATCGTGCTCGCCGAGGTTATGAAACAAAAGCACGAGCCCGGAACCCTGCGACCGCGGGCCGACCTTGCTACCGATGATGCTCGACGACGACAGCCAACCCTTGATGATGTCGCTCTCGAAGTAGTCGTCGAGAAAATCGGCGGAACTGCCGGTCAGCAAACGGATGCAGTTCTGCAGTACCCGGGCGGGCAGCGCCTTCATTCGCCTGGCAAGATCGGCCAGCTGCATTGCATCGGCGGGATCGTTTCCGAACAAGTTGGGCGGGGCCGAATCGACGAGCGGTTTCAGTGCCTGGCAGACCTGGGCCATGTCGAACTCGTATT